>CAYWSV010000051.1:0-18184 GCA_964460155.1 uncultured Oligoflexia bacterium
TGAGGAAACAGTGAGCGGAAAGTGCGCTTGGTTTTCTCGCCGGAAGGACTGTTTCCTGTTCTGCGAAAAGCTGTTTTTCGGGGACGTGGGGAACACATCGGAGCGGGGGCGTTATGAATCCTCGTCAAGACTCTTCCTAATGTAGGCCATTAGGTGCGATAGCCCACCCGCTGATTCGTTGTGATCGACGGGTGGGTTATTTTTTTAGCTTCGAGAATTCACTTTTGAATGAGCTCTTTCATTTCACGAACAGCGCGTTCCAATCCAACCAAAACCGCACGCGCAACAATGCTGTGTCCAATGTTGAGGTCCTGCATGTGCGGGATGCGCGCGACCGGAATGACATTGCGAAAGTTTAGTCCGTGTCCCGCATGCACCGCCAGCCCCTTAGCATGTCCGTATGCTGTTGCTGCGGTGATTCGAGTCAGTTCTTTCGTCTGTTCTGAACCCAAAACTTCACTGTACCGACCGGTGTGAAATTCAACCATTTGAGCCGATGTTTTAAGAGTTGCATCTACCGATTGTTCATCGGGTTCAATAAAAAGGCTGCACGGAATTCCTGCGGATTGCAGATGCTGCACGGCGTCCGAAAGAGGAGCCATCTGCCCCAAAACATCGAGGCCACCTTCGGTGGTGCGTTCTTCACGTTTTTCCGGAACGAGAGTCACCATGTCGGGTTTGATTTCCAGCGCAAACCGCACCATCTCGGGCGTACAGGCCATTTCCAAATTCAACGGAACCTGCAAAACGCTTCGCAAAAGACGAACATCTCTATCAATAATATGGCGTCTATCTTCGCGCAGATGAACCGTGATTTGATCTGCTCCACCCAATTGCGCCAAAACGGCTGCTTCAACCGGGTCAGGATACTGAGTTCCTCGCGCCTGTCTGATGGTTGCCACATGATCGATATTTACACCCAAATTTGCCATGTTTGCCAATCTCCTTTGAAAACTTACAACCATCCCATCAATCGGTAGCCGATGATCCCGGCGTATTCATTGAGCACGCGCACAGTGCGATCGCCGTTGCGAAAATTCAAAAAACCTTCACTCGTGTGTTCCACCGCCGGCGAAGGCACCGGGCACACGTTCATCCCCGCAGCTCTAAAAGCTCCCACTGCGCGGGGCATATGCAACCAACTGGTCACTAGCGCAATGGTCTGTCCGCGTTCTCCCAGAAGAGCAGCAACACCCGTCGCATTGTCATGGGTATTGAGGGATTTATCTTCTACAACAATGTTGGAATCCGAGACGTCTCGGCGCCAAGCCAAAAACGCTTCCTTCATCAGAGCAGATTCGGGAACCTTTGAGCCCTGAAGTGTTGGGCCCGCACTCAAGATCACCTTCAAGTTGTTCCTTTTGTCCGAGGAAAGCACGCTCATCCACCGTGCCGCATGTCGCACACGCGACTGACTCGAAATCGCAAGATCTTCGGGTCCGGCCAAACCACCTCCCAAAACCACCAACGCCGCAAAATCTTTACGACACGCCTCCTGAGACAAACGCCCCGTCCTTTCCAAGACTGGGTATGCCCAAAACTCAGGCATACCCCGAGCCGAACTCAAAAGAATAAGAAGTGTAGGAAGCGCAAAAAATAGGCGAATGCGCCTCGGAAGTGAACGACTGAACCAAAGGATCACCAGCCCAACAACAACGATAAGGCCAAGATCAAAGCTAAAATCCTTCACGAAACGGACCCAGTGCAGGGGCCACCCCGAGGTTTGAGAGAGCTGCTCGGGTACGGGACTCGCCATTTACGGTCTCCTGAGTTAGTGTGCCAGCCATACTAAGACATTCCGTATAAGAACCGGGACGACGACCTATGAAGCTCAAATCCATTACGATGCATGGCTTCAAAAGCTTTGCCGATCGAGTGACCGTTCAGTACCACGACGGTATCACTGGTGTCATTGGCCCCAATGGTTCTGGCAAATCAAACATCATTGATGCTGTGCGCTGGGTCATGGGCGAACAAACGGCCAAGAGTTTGCGTGCCGACGACCCCACAGACATCATTTTTGCGGGATCACAAAGCCGTAAGCCTTTGAGTATGGCCGAAGTGACCCTCACATTCACAAACACAGGTTCTCGCTGTCCGCCTGAGTTTTTGCATCTTCCTGAAGTCTCGATCGGACGACGCATTTATCGCAGCGGCGAACGTGAATATTTCCTCAACAAAGAGCCTTGTCGTCTGAAAGATATCGTTGATTTTCTTTTAGCCATTGGACTTGGTTCAAAGAGCTACGCAATCATCCAGCAGGACAAACGTGACCGTATCATTCAGGCTTCGCCCGACGACCTTCGCGAAATCCTCGAGGAAACTGCGGGCATCAGTATTTTTAAGACCCGCCGCAAAGAGGCTGAAAAGCGTCTTGAGTCCACAGGCGAGAAACTGCGTAACCTCGGTGAAATTGAGACCGAGATCACCAAACAGGTTGAAAACCTAAGCGAACAAGTGGTCAAGGCTCAGCGGAAGCTCGAACTTCAGGGTGAATTACGCGAAAAAGAAATTACAGTGCTGTCGAATCGCATTGGTTTCTTCAGGTCAAAAGCACACAAGCTGCGAACAGAAATTGAAGCAAAAAACAAAGAAACCCAAACGCAGACAATGGAAGCTGCTCAATGGGAAGCCGAAGCGAATGAACTCAAGGCCGAGCAAATCGAGGTCACGACGCAAATCAAAGATCTCGAAAACGCGTTCGATGAAAAACGATTGGCGCTGACCAAGTTTCGCGAGCGACTCAGCCATATTGCAAATCGCAAAGCCGAACGCATTCAGTTCAAAGCCAATGTTTCGCAAGAAATTACCCTTGAGCGCGAAAACCTGTTGCGCGAAGAAAATCGTCACACCGAGATGCTCTCGAGCCTTGAAAGTGCCGACGAAGAACTTCGTAAACTCGATGGCGAAAGTGAAACTCTGCAAATGCAGCTCGAAGAATGCGATGAGCTTCTTCAGGTTGAACGCATTCGCGGCGAAGAACTACGATCTGAAATACGCGCGCTCGAAGAGGGCACCAAGCTCTTACGTTCACGCAATGAAACAGCCCTTGCCGCCATCGAAAAAGCAAACTTGGCATTGTCGCGCGCCGAAGAACAACTGCGCGAATTTGCACATCAACGTGGACAACTTGCAGCCGACCGACGTTCAGTTGAACTCCAGCTGAACCAACTTTCGAGTGGCTTGGAATCTGTGGCGAGTGAACGAGCATCGCTCGATGCAGAACTCAACATCATTAATGAAAGCTTCGAAAACGCTAAATCTCAGCGCGATGCTGCCAAAGAACGACTCCTGGAAGTCAGCACCCGTGCCAGCGGACTGCAAAAAATGGTCGGCGGCACCGATGGTTTGTCTGATGGCGCAAAACTCCTGCGTGAAAAGCTTTCAAACCTTGTGCACGGTTTTGTGTACGAAAAAGTCACAGTTCAACGCGAAGATGAAGAAGCACTCGAACGCTCTCTTGCAGATCTTCTTGAAGCTGCACTGGTTCCCAGCGGTGACGTGCTCGTCGACATTCTCGACAAGGTCGAAGAATCCGGCGGAAGCCGCGTCGGCTTGCTGTTGACCGAAACACTCAGCCCGCTCAGTGCAACCGAAATCGATGCCAAGAATAAAATTCTGGCTCACGCAGGCATCCGTTGCGTGGGCGACAGACTCACACGCTGCGAACTGCCGGCGCTCAAAACACTTTTCGATCGCACATTCATTGCGCGTGACGAATGGCTGCTCTTTAAAGCTTACCGGCAGATTCCAACAGAGTTGCGCGGTCAGTTCATGTTCATCACTGACCGCGGCACGCTTGTGTCCGGAACGCGCGAAATTGCCTTTGGTGAATCTGCAGATGGCGTTGGCCAAGGCTTGTTGCAGCGCAAGCGCGAACTTCAGGAACTCGAAACCGAACGCGATGCAGCACAGTCTGCACTCGCCTCGTTAGAAGGCGGTTTGTTTGAAAAGGACGACCGCCGTAAGAAGCTTCTCGCCCGCGTCGCCGAGATTGATGCTCAGCTTTCGCGTGAAAAAGTCGAGGCTCTGCGACTCACATCTCAGCTCGAGACATTCGACCTTCAGCTGCGTCATTTGGATGAAAACATCAACCGTGTCGAGAATGGCCGCAGCGAAACTCAGGGCGAGTCCGACGATTACCGCCAACAATACGCGCGCAATCAATCCGAAATCGACCGACTCGAGAATGAACGTTCTCAGTTTATGCGCGACCTTCAGGACTTTGATGCTGACCTCGCCGACAAAAAAGAACGACGCGACGAGATATTCAACGAAATCAACCGACGCAGAACACAACGCGCAACAGTGATGGAGCGCCAATCCAACTTCCGCAGAAACTACGAAGAAGCCAAGTATCATTTGCAGCGTCTGCGCGATAAAGTTGACCGTGGAATCGCTCAGCTGAGTGAACTCGACGGACAAATCAATCAGGCAGCTGATGAATTGTCGGGCTCTGAACGCGAAATTACCCAACTCGAGGCCGACACCAGCCGGCTTGAGGGCGAGCTCACAGAAGCTCAATCAACAGAAGCTGAGTTGTCTGAACGCCTGCGTGTTCTTGAATCGCGTCTCAAAAACCAACGCGACCACGAATCCGCGCGGCAAAAGTTTGTTTCTGAACGACAGGTCGAATTGGGCCGCTTTGAGATGGTTTTGGAAACATCACTCAAAGACGCCAAAGAACGTTTTAATTTGGACCCAACTGACTTTCCTGCCGAGGCAGAAGACAATCCGCAGCAAAATTCCGAAATGGAAAAACGAATGCGGCAAATCAACAACGAGTTGGCCGAACTCGGTGCCGTAAACGAACGCGCTGTTGATGAATACCGCGAGGCCGAAGGCCGGCGCTTGCTCCTTGTGCAGCAAAAAGCCGACATCGAATCGTCTGTTCAAGAACTCTACAAAGCCATTGCCGAAATCGAGGAAACAACCAAAACTCGATTTGCAGCAATGTACGAACAGGTCAACAACGAATTCGTAAAAATCTTCCCGGTTCTTTTCCCGGGCGGAAACGCCAAGCTTCAATTACTCAAACCTGAAGACATGCTGACCACCGGTGTTGAAATTATGGTTCAGTTGCCCGGCAAACGCATGCAGAACATGAGTTTGTTTAGTGGTGGAGAAAAAGCGCTCACAGCTATTTCATTGATTTTCTCTTTGCTCAAAACAACACCGGCCCCCTTCTGTTATCTCGACGAGGTCGATGCTCCTTTGGACGAAGCCAACGTCGGGCGCTTCAACTCGGTCCTCGAGGCGCTTTCGGGTGAGTTCCAGTTCGTTGTCATTACGCACAACCGTCGAACGATGGAAATTCTCGACACAATCTACGGAATCTCGATGGCCGAACCGGGCGTTTCGCGTCTTGTGGCTGTCGACCTCTCTGACGTTCCCGAACATCTGCGGAAGAAGAAACCTGTGCTACGCTCGGGGGCAACAGCAACTGCCACTGCACAACCAGAGGCCGCAAACTAACCATGCAAATCAAAACCACTGTCAACCAGCTTCTCCTTGAAGAGGAAATCAGCAAGGAGAGGCGAAGTAATTTAGCCAAGCTAAATCAGCTGCGCATTTTAACCATCAGCCTTTTTTTCATTTTGCATCTTGTGATGGGCTATGTTTTCGACGTTGTCAATTTTAGGGGAAAAGAACTTCATTTTCTCGCTTATCTCACTCTTGCACTAGTGATTTTCGCACTCAACAACCGAAAAGAGCAAAACATTGCCCGTAGTGAATATTCGCTTCCATTGTTCGACATCCCGTTGACCTATTTTATTCTTCAAGCATGGCTACCAACATTAACGCACACATCATCAACGTATCTACTCAGCGTTTTAGGGCTGGCGTTTATGATGTTTTTTGTCACTCTTAGCGGATTGTTTTTTAGCCTTGCTATTACTCTTCCAACCACACTTGCGGGTTTGGCAATCGTGCATCGTCTTTTTTCAGAAACCAACATTTCCATAAATACACACATCTCGAGCAGCCTGCTCTTATGCCTCACGGGATACACCACCTTTTCAATTTCGAGTCAGGTGAAAAAATTAATTGCCTCGGCAACTCACAAACAATCTATGAATGAAAAGCTCTCGCGTTACTTTGCACCCGAGGTTGCAAATTTCATTCAAAGGCAAGCATCCTCGGAAAACGACGAAAGAGTTTTTGATGTCACTGTCCTCTTTACAGACATCCGCGACTTCACAAAGATGGCATCATCGATGTCGGGAACCGAAGTTATCCGCATGCTCAACGAAGTTCACGAACACCTCGTGTCCTGCATTTTTTTGACTGGCGGAACATTGGATAAATATTTGGGTGACGGCGTTATGGCCTACTTTGGTGCTCCGGTTGAGTCGAAAGACCACGCAGACAAAGCCGTTGAGTGCGCGCTAATGATGCGCGACGAAATTCGTAAGCTCAATGAAAAGCGACTTGCTCGCGGAGATAATCCAATTGCGTTGGGAATTGGAATTCATTCAGGACCTGTGGTGATTGGTGACATTGGAGCCGAGATTCGTCGAGAATTTACAATTATCGGTGATACAGTGAACACATCTTCACGCATCGAAAGCCTGACCAAAAAACATCAAGTTGACCTTTTGCTCACCGCCGAAACCAAATCGAGACTCACACGGACGTATGAGCTGAAGTCTTTGGGGACAGACGAAATTCGGGGCTCAAACCGTAGCATTGAGACATTCACTCTTTGATTGCATCGCGCCGAAAGTACTTCCCTTTTCTCATCTACTCTAAAATTTATTGAACTCACTTATAATTGCTGATTATAGGCTGAATCAGGCGACGTCTGTCGCAAAACCGTTCGAATTCAAAGGACATCCTCATGAATCGCACCCTCACCATGACACTCCTCGGATTGATGTGGACGATTGTGGCGTGCGGCGTTGAGGAAACTCTCAGCTCGACCAACAAAATTATTGGCGAAAACGACCTCACACCGGTCGGCCAAGAGGGTACAAATCTCCCCGAATCTCTGCGCAGTTTGCCTTCGGCCATTGGCATGCTTGCCGCAGGCTGCACAGTCACTCACATTGGCGATGGTCTGGTTCTTACGGCAGGGCACTGTGTCCCACAAAACGTTAAATTTCCGGACGAATGTCTCTCAAGAAAATTTCCTTCAATGACAATTCGCTGGAACTATCGCGAAGGAGCAGAGCCTACTGCAGACTCTGTTTGTCTGAAGGTTCTTGCATCGGAGTTGAGTCAATCACACGACTTTGCTCTGTTGAAGGTCGACAATGCGCCCAGCGCAAGCGTGAGAGTTGAACTCAACGAGCGTCCTGCAGCGGGTCAACAAATCACCATTCTCGCGCATCCACGCAAACGCCCCTTGGAATGGTCGCAGTTCTGTCGGCTTGCGGTTCTTCCTTCCGATTTTATGCCCGACCTCACCACTCAAGACAGAAAAACGATATTCGCACACCAATGTGACACAGAGCAGGGCAGTAGCGGCGCGGCCATCTTTGATACGACCTCTTTGAAAGTCATTGGGATTCACCACGGGGGCGTTGACCCTTGGAACACGGCCACATGGGTCACAACGTCTGCCGTCAGCCGTGCCATTCGAGCAGCGCGCAACCCGGGACCGCGTCGCTAGAGCCTGCCCGAAACCACTATAATTGCACAAAAACCTGACCTTCCGTATTCACGGAACTTTCGAGATCTTTTTGGCCGATTCTTAAAATGTCACAAGCTTGTCACAATTCCCTCTCCTCGAGTTGCATTTGTCACATTTCTGTCCGATAACTGTCACAAGTGAACAAACTGGGGGATCGGCCAATGAGACAGCATGCAACACCACCGAGTCGCGAGAAAGCGGTCAGATTGGCGCTGATGTTGGGTTGGGCCGGCGGTCATCGGTTCTATACGAACCAGACAATTTCTGGTCTTGCCTATCTTCTCTTCTGCTGGACACTCATTCCGGGCCTTTTGAGTCTCATCGATGCCGCGTTCCTTGCGCGCATGTCTGACGACGATTTTGCGGAAGAGTATTGCTCTATTCCTGAAGCAGCCCAACTTGCTCACGCTGGTCGCGAAACATTAAAAAGAAAACACGGGCCATTTGATTTGACAGCTTAAGCCTGCTGTTCAACACTGGCTGAATGAATGCTCAGCAGTTCTTAGCTCCAACGAAATACTCCGAAAAATCGATGACTGCGCTCCTGATGATGGTTGGGGCGCATTTTTGTTTCTCAGTGATGATTTCACTCATCAAAGCAGCTCAGTACCTGCAAAACTCAAAGTATCCTCAGTTACCCGAATCTGCCCGTTTCGGAACATGGGAGAGTGTTCTCTTTCGTTGCCTTCCCATGACATTGATCTGCTTGTTTGTGTTGTTGCGTCGCTCTACGACCGGAAAAAGTCATCCAAAACTAACGCGCGATGAACTGCGTTGGCTTATTACGCGTGGTCTAATTGGCGCGGCGAGCATGGCCTGTTTTTTCTACGGCACGTTGCATATTCCCATGGCTCTCGCATCTCTATTTACGAATTCGAGTGTCTTTCTTATTGGGCTTTTGGGCCACTTTTTTCTGTCGGAACGACTCACGGGAGCCCGCATCTTTTTTGCCCTTGCGGGTTTAGCCGGAGTGACTCTCGTGCTCGGTACCGGCTTTCTTCCAACCGAAGGCGGACTGAACAGCTTTGCCGATGTGCTTCGTGGTTTATCGGGAGACAGAGCTCTCGATTTTTTCATTTCATTTCTCTCCGGCGTTTTATCGTCGGTCGCCTATTTTAGCGTAAGAAAAATGAAAAAAGTTCCAAGCAATACGATCATACTGAGTTTATCTCTGTCGGGAGTGATTCTCGCGCTCGCGGCAGGCCTTTTTTATTCCCCTCTTCATATTCCGAGTGACCCTGCGGTTCTCGCATTGCTCTGCTTGTCAGGGCTTCCAGCGGTGGCTGCTCAGTACCTTATGACATGGTCGTTTCAGTCGGCTGAAGCCGGATTTGTTGCCCTTGGTCAATATACGGGCCCTGTATTTGCAGCCATTCTAGGAGTTGTGGCATTTGATGAGTCACTGTCTGCACTGCAATGGTTTGGAGCTGCGCTGACAATCTGTTTTGGTGTGATGATGCCACTTTTGGACGTTCACCACACCCGCAGACAACCGACAACTCAACCGCACGGTACCGCCTTAGAACGCTCAGAAAGGAACCTTACGCCATGAATCCACTCGTTCTTCCGTTGAACATCGGCAAAGACGACACATTTCGCGTCAGCTGGAAAAACAAGTATTTCAAGGCCACAGGCGCTCTTGTCCTTCCGCACAAAATCAACACGATCGACGATGCTCAGGCTTTCCTCAAAGATGCGCAGCTCGTTCTTAAGCTGATTGATTTTAAATCTGATCTCAAAAACAAACTTCTCGCCACGCTGTCTCAAACACCCGCACCCACACAAAGTGCCAGCGAGATTTTTGGGCTTGTCGTGCGCGTAAATATTAAAGAAGGCCGCGTAAATTCCGTTGAAGACGTACGCGTCACCGGCACAGGCTCTAACGGTGCAGTCAACTTTCTCGAAGAATCCGCTCAAGTTCTGACACTCGACGAGACCGAACTGCAAAACCTCATTCGTGCACTCAACCAATCACTCACACCTGTTGTTCTTGAGTCCCTCAAGCAGCCATTTATTGCTTTTGCGCCCGAACTTTCAGACAGCTGGAAAGAACAAAATCTGCAGTCGATTCAGGCCGACAAACTTGTTCCCTTCCAAATGCTTTTTCCCAATGGTCAGCCCATCGAACGGTTTGTTGATGGTGAACGTTACGTGATCGACGACCTCTATTGCACCAACCCATCGTGCAATTGCACCGACGTCACGTGCGTTGTGCTCAAATTACTTCCTGCAAGTGGAACTGAAGTGGCGTGGGGCGGCTTCAAATGGAACATCGAAGCCGACAAATTCCGTCCGTTGCCTCAATTCTCCAACAAATTTAACGCTGCCGAGTGGTTTAAACAGTTCAATGCCTCGTCGGCCATTGACCTCAAACTCCTCCTGAGCAGCCGCCAAAAGTTCATGCGGACCCAATATATCGCCGCACGAAAAGCCCCCCGGACCTGACGCGCTTGTACAAGTTTGGGCTAACCTTGTACAACTTCTAGCTCTTTTTAGAGCCCCATCCAAAATCTGAAAATTCCGTAAAAATACCTAAAATCAATTACCTTTTTTTAAATTTTTTTATTGCACATCAACTCATCTTACTGATACATCGCTCGCACGGCCGGGCGCTACCCGCCACTGGGTGAGCACTTTCCTGAGCCGTTCACACACGAGGTTCGATATGACACTCCGCTTTGTTCCCAAGTGCCTTGCCGGCATCACTTCGTCGGCTTTGCTTCTGGTTGCGCTTCAGGCTTGCGGCAAATCATCCGACTCCCAGACGAATGATGCCGTCGCTAGCCAAAAATCCGAGAAAATCGGTCTGCTTTTTGCGTCCCACGGTGACATCGATAATCCAGACACCGAACTCGAAGACTACATCAAAATCTCGTTTCAAAAGAACGTAGGTATTCCGCTGCCGATGTGGACACGTAAGCTTGTAGAGGATCCCGCTTACAGACTCTCGGTCAAAACTGTTCGCTCGCAATACGACATCATTGGCCCCACGCGTTATTACGCAAACTCGCTCAAACAAATTGATGCCATCAACGAAGAGTTCAAAACGGTTCTGCCGAATGCGAAAGCTTACGTCGGGTTCAATTTCACCAAACCATTCATCGATGACACGATGGATCAAATGAAGCGCGACGGCATCACCAAAATCATCGTCATCAACAAAGGTGCGCAATTCTCATACGCGTCGAGCGGCGAGAATATGGAAGACGTGCTGAAGTATCTGAAAAAACATCCTGAGTATGACGTCGAAGCGATTGGTGTAACGTGGTACGCACAAGACAACCGCTTTACAGATGTGATGGCTTCTTCACTCAAAACCGACATTGCCAAAGCGTTCCCGAACACCGACGCCAAAGATGTTTGTATTCTTCTGGGAAGCCACGGTCTTCCGATGTGGCTCATCAACACAGGTGATTCGGCAATCACTCAAATGAAACAGTCAGTCATCGACCTGCGCAAAAAGATGCCCGAGTATAAAGTTTATCATGGTTACTTGAACGATGACTTCTTCCCCGGGGCAAAATGGGTTTCGCCAAAAGCGATTGACGTCGCTCCACGCATGGTCGCTGATGGTTGCAAAAACGTTGCATTGGATGGTCGTTTGTCGTTCACCACTCACCACCGCGCAACACTGTTCGACATGGAAACCGAAACCGGAAAATATTTGAAAGCTGAGGGCGAGAAGCTCAAGGCTTCCGGTGCTTCGACTGTTGGCATCAAGAGCGTGTTGTTGCCCAACTTTGACGGCAACAAAGAACATGCTCGCTTCATCGCTGAAGTCACAGCCGAGGCAGCAGAGTACAAGGGTCTCGTCATTCCTCTCAAAAAGAAGGGAGAAAAGGCACTTGAACCAAACTCTGTTGGTAAACCTGGTGTGTTCCTGCCTGGCGCGACTCACATGAAAGACAACACACAAGAGTGGTCGCCCTACCCAACCAAGTAATTGGGCACCACAACTTCACTTGAAGTATCTTAAACACCAATTTTAATTGGTGTTTTTATTTTTTTTAATTTCCCCTCATGTTCCCACAATTCATACCGAATTATAATTCTAGCCGCGTTTGAGCGGTGAGTTGGTCCTTAAAAGGGGTGGGAAGTATGTTCAAAAAACTCGTGTTTATTTGTTCCATTGCGTTCTTTTCATCGAGCCTAACCGCGCTTGCTGGATGTCCTGAGGACATCAAGGCCGCAGAACAAAAGCTGGCTTCCGCAGTAGCCGATTTCAACAAAATATCAGCGGAATGCAACAGGATAACGAGGGGATGCCCAGCCACAGGTAAGACGAAGTCTTTGTACGAAAGTATGATGCGCGCAGGTAGCGCCCGCGGTGCTGCTCAAGATGCGCTCGACGCTGTTAAGAAACGTTGCGCACAAAAACCTGGTGCACCAAATCCTCCATCAGGCGGTGGAAAAAGACTCCCCGGATTCCTGTGAAAAAATCACTTAGTTTCTCCCCGTGAGTCAGCATCTGACAGACTCGCGGGGAGTAAACAAACGCTGAACTTAACGGAAGTGCGAGGTGTCACTCAAAAATGACGCGTCGCCGGCCCGCGGATGCCAGCCCGGTATCCCCCAAATGGGGAGTGCGTGAAGATCGTCAGGCGAGTGCAATTGCGCTCGTCTTTTTATTTCCAGAGCAGCGTGTTCGTCGACGAGAGCCAAAGCTTTGCGCACGCCCTCGGCACCCACGCGGTGCAGGCGACGCGCATCTGCTCGTACCCGAATACAACTCGCATGCAACTTGGGATGCCCTTTTAGAGCGCACTCAAAAAGAGCATGGCCGACCGGAACAAACCAAACTTGTTCTTGCAAGCGCTGATAATTATCAAGAAACAGAGCAGTCCATTGTCTTTCGCAAATCAAGGTCCACAGCTCATCATCGTCCGTTACAACGAGCAGCCCGCCCTCATCGAAAAGTGTCAACATGTCTTGTTCACGATTCCTGTTTCCACCCTCGAGTTTCCAAGGAAACTCGGATGATTCCTCGATACAATGAAAATGCCGCGCATTGATCGCAGCCTTGACTTTAGGGAGCAGGATCCAACTCCAGGCGTTAAAAAAATCATGCCAATTGCATGGACGCGAGGGCACTTCTCCTGAAAGAAATATTCTTAACTGATAATTCGCGCGCCAGCCCAATTCAGATTTCTGGGAGCGCATGACTCGTTGCTGGCGAACAAACCGAACAGGAAAGCCTCCGCCCGAAAGCACAGGAGCCACTGCATGATCGGCAGCAGCCGCGCTCAATGCGTCAAGTTCCGGAAAAGCCGATGTGTGATGCAAAAACCAACCCTGCCAGAGTCTGAAGACATCAAATAACCGACCCTGTTCAAAAAAACGGGGATTCCAGTTAGATTGATAATCAGATGCTCCAAACATAAAGGCGGTCCCACATGTACATGGCCACCGTGCATATCACTCTCGACCTCGAGCCGGAAGTCTCATCTGCAGACCGCGAGCGTGTTCTTCGCACCATACGCGATCGCTTGAGACAGACGTTTGGACAAAGAATAACAGTTCGTACGGACGAAGAAGCATCTCTTTGGGTTATCTGGCTCGACGATAACTTCACTCGTTTAAAAGACAGACTCGACGAAGTCCTGGAGCGCGTAGAATCCGCCGGACAAGCCCGGGTCCTCAATCATACGGAACAATGGTTCGCCTGGTTTGAGGGAAAATTTGCCGAGACAGGCCAGCTCGCTGCAGATTTAGGCGAATCCGACGACGAAGACTCGAGCGACGGGGAATTTGTTTCTCCCCGCACAGCCTTTCTGACAGGACGTCACACGAAAAACCGCTTTGATAAGACTATCATTTATCAGCATGAGGACGACGCCGATGAGCGCATGCCCTTGGGCCGCAGTTCGCGCAGGCAGCTTCGTCTTCCGACACGGAAGTAATTCAGGGGAACTAGGAAATGATTAAACGCAAAGGTTTTGCCCTCGCCATGACACTGGGTGCCGTCATGGCGGCGTCTCTCGGCTTTCAGGTCTTTGTCTATCCGAAAATCCGTTCGAATTTTCAGGCCACGAGCTCTCGCGACGCCAACAAACGCCCGGCGAACTCCGGATTTTTGAGCTGCTCAACAATGCAAGGCCGTGTGCGCGATTTCCTCAGAGCACACTATCTGCATAGACGTTTCGACGAAGAACTCTCCAAACGTACCTATCAGCGTTACTTTCAAATGCTCGACCCGGGACGAAACTTTTTTCTTGCCGAAGACATCGCTGCATTCGCGAAATATGAAAATGAAGTTCCCGCTGCATTGGCCAAAACGGACTGCAATTTCATCTCAGACATCTATACGCTGTACCTAAAGCGTATGGATGAGAGCATCAAAACCATCGGCGATATTTTAAAGACGCCCATGGATTTCAACATCGATGAAAAACTCGAGACAGACAGAAAGAAGATTGACTGGGCCAAGACAGAAGCCGAACGCACCGAGCGTTGGCGCAAGCTTCTCAAATTCACAGCCCTCAACTTGCGCGAAACTGAAAAAGATTGGACGGTCATCGCTAATCGCATCAACAAACGCTACACGCTGCTCAAAAAATCGGTTCAAGAGCGTTCAACCGACGAAGTGCATTCGTTCTTCCTCAATGCTTTTGCAACCTCTCTGGACCCACACTCGCAATTCATGGCTCCACAAGATCAGGAAGAGTTCAAGGTGGCCTACAGCCTCCAACTCGTCGGGATTGGAGCGAGCCTGACTCAGCAAGATGGCTACACAACTGTTGAAGCACTGATTCCTGGCGGAGCTGCATCACGCGACGGCCGACTTCAAAAAGGCGATAAAATTATTGCCGTAGACTCGGGCGACGGTACTGGCTTTGTCGACGTTATCGACATGGACCTCAGCAAAGTTGTGCAGCTGATTCGAGGAACAAAAGGTACAGTGGTCAAGTTGCAGATCCTCCGCAAAGATCCAATCAGCAACGAAACCAAACGCGAACTTCTTGAACTCGTCCGCGATGTCGTTCACATGGCCGACAGCGAAGCGCGCAGCGATGTCATGACCATCAATGGCAAGAAAATTGGAGTCATCAATTTACCGAGCTTCTATATCGACTATCAGGGCAGTAAATCGGGCAAGAAAGATTTTGTGAGTTCAAGCAATCACATTGATCGCGAACTAAAAAAACTCACGGCACAAAAGGTCGATGGAGTTATTCTTGATTTGCGCAGAAACGGCGGCGGAGACCTCGATGAATGTCTGAAGTTGTCGGGTTTTTTCGTCGACAAAGGTTCGATTGTTCAAGTGCAAAATCGCGATGGCACGGTTGAAAGTAAAAATGATCCCGAAGATGGAGTGCGCTATGCCGGCCCACTGGCCGTTCTAATCAGCAAGCAAAGCGCATCTGCGAGCGAGATTCTTGCCGGCGCAGTTCAGGACTACGGACGCGGTTTGATTCTTGGAAATTCTCGAACCTACGGAAAAGCAAGCGTCCAAACGGTCATCGACCTTCCCGGTTCTGGTGGGCGAGACTCCGACGGTGCGATGAAGGTCACTGTTTCGAAGTTTTTCCGTCCCAGCGGCAAGAGCAACCAAGTCTTGGGCGTTGAATCCGACATCCAGATTCCAGATGTTTTTGAGGTCACCGATGTGGGCGAAGGCGAAAACGATTTCCCACTCCCCCACACCACGATCAATGCCTACAGCGGCCTGAAACCAATTCAGAACTTATCCTCTGTGATTCCGCAACTTCGCCAACGCAGCGAAAACCGTGTGCGGGCTGCTCAGGATTTCAAGGAAATCTTCGTGGCCATCGACAAAGCTAAAAAGGAAAAAGACAACACCCTGCTCAGCCTTAAGGCCGCCGACAAACCACTGGCCGATGCGACGGACCTGAATGCCGGACAAAAGGTTGCCTCGACAAACGACACCAAAGCCACTCAGACCGCAGCCAAAGGCAAGGAAAAGAACGGCCGTGAGCGCAAGTCCCGATTCGACGACCCCAATATCGTCATTCGCCCAGAAGACCAGCAACTCAAAGAGGCTGGTCATATTTTGGTTGACAGCATCGAACTCCTTGGTGGAAAGACCGACTGGACGAAGTAATGCCTGTTTGTCCGCAGGTTTTCAGCCCAGCCGTTCGGAGTCCGCGCCATGAGTCAACAGCCACAAATTTTCGATATTACGATTCTCGGCGGAGGCCCTACAGGACTGTTTGCGGCCTTTTACGCAGGACTCCGCAATGCCTCGTGCAAAATCATAGACTCGATGCCCGCACTCGGCGGACGTCTGACGGCCGTTTATCCTGAAAAATACATCTACGACGTTGCCGGATTTCCCAAAGTTCTTGCCAAGGATCTTGTCGACAATCTCATCACTCAGGCCATGGCCTACAACCCAACTCTGGCGCTCGGCGAAGTGGCACAAACACTTAAACGCCGCGACGACGGCATTTGGGAACTCACAACCAACGAAGGTTTACATCTAACTCGCACGATCATCGTGGCCGCGGGCGTTGGTTCGTACAGCCCCAAAAAACATATGGCACCCGGGGCAGATGTTTTCGAAGGGCGCGGGATTACCTACGCCGTGCTCAATAAAAACGAATACAAAGGCCGTCGAGTTATTGTTGTTGGAGGCGGAGATTCCGCACTCGACTGGGCAAACGAGATGGTCCCAATTGCCTCGGAAGTCACTTTGGTTCATCGCTCGGATCGTTTTCGTGCGCACGATGACAGCGTAAATAAACTCAAAAAGACCAACGCGCGCATTCTCACAAACACAGAGATCACGTCCTTCGAAGGTGAAGGGCAGTTGAAGCTCATTAAGGCTCAAAACACCGAAACTCAGGAAGAGATTGTTCTTCACGCCGATGACGCCATCATTATGTTTGGTTTTAACAGTTCACTGGGCAAAATCCGCGAATGGGGCCTCGAGCTCGAAAACGACGGAATTAAGGTGAATGAGTGCATGGAAACCAACATTGCCGGGATATATGCCGCTGGCGACATTGCCGAGTACCGCGGCAAGCTCAAACTCATCGCAACCGGATTTTCCGAAGCTGCAATAGCCGTAAACTTCGCCAAGACGTTTATTAATCCAAAGGAAAAAGCCCAACCGCTGCATTCCACCACAATTATGGAACTCAAAGAAAAGCGTCAGGCTCGAGCGGCTGCAAACACCAATCAGGGTTGATTCGGACATTGGTCCTCGGTTGAAGCCTGTTCAGGCCGTTCTCCGCAGGACCACAAGACTCACATCATCTTCAGGCACGTCAATGTTCTCTTTCTTGCAGTTACGCACGATGGCGTCTTGTAAGCGTCGTGCAGAAATTAGATTTGAATGTTCGCACTCTTTAAAATACTTCTGAAGAATGCGCTTTGATTTGGTCATTGGCACTCCATCAGAGTGAGCAACAAGACTGTCTCCAATCTTCAGTGGACGCACTTTCAGAACGGCATTCATCTTTTCGCTGAAACCCACAGGGTCTCCTGGCAAAACCATCAAGGGTTCAATTTTTTCGCCGCGTGTCGAATAAATAATTGGAAAAGGATGACCACAATTTATATAATGCAATTTCTCGCTTTCAAAATCGTAAGTCATTCCAAGCATTGATGCCGTGTGTCCGCCACGACCATGGGAATAAAGAATTTTGTTAAGTCGCTCCGCGTACAGCATCAGGAATTCCGAGTTTTCGAATATTTGGGGTTCAGTCATTCTCAACATCGACAAAACTGTTTTACAACCCGAAACGACGAGAGCTGCCTGAACCCCATGACCGCTGATGTCGCAAAGAACAAAATGAGCAAATCTGCCCGAGGCTGAACGCTCGAAGAAATACCAGTCGCCACTCGCCTCGGACATGCTTTTATGAAAACCCGTGATCTCAAAACCGGGCCACTGCGGAACCTCTTCGGGCGTCAACGCTGCGGCGACACGGGCGGCGTCTTTCATTTCTTTCTGCAGGCGTTTTTCCTCTCGTTCGAGTCGTTCGTAATCTTCTTCAAAACGCATCAGCAGTTTTTCGCGATGAGAATCCCAGAAGCTTCTGAATGACAACAAAAGAACTCCGGTACCACTAAAAAAGAAAACGCCTGCGAGCCAAGGCATATCTACAGATCTGTAAATAAATTGATGCAAACCTATTGCGACGATTGCAACAGTTCCGGCGAGCAGAACAAGCCAACTGCGAAAGCCTTTGAGCATTTGAAGCAAACCGGCAATTAAAACCAGACTCACGAGAACAAATGTTGTCTGCGAGAAGTCAGCGAGCCACTGTTTCGTTAAAGCCGAGTTGATGACCGAGGCAAGCACGATTCCACCCGGTTGCGACCCATAGGGTGACTCCTTGAAATCTACATTTCCTGTGTACGCTAACGGAAGAATGAGTACGTGCGCACCCTCGGGAATTTTATCCCAAAGTTTTCCTGAGCGCATTGCGGTAAATGCCGATGCGAATGTTGATGCATTGGCATAGACCTTTGTCGGTGAAAGCCAGTTCACCAAAAGAGTTTGCTCAGGTGTGAGCGGAATGGGCTGACCACCGGCACTAAAGCCACCATTTTCAATTTTCAAATTAATCCGTCCAGACA
>CAYWSV010000051.1:18194-18996 GCA_964460155.1 uncultured Oligoflexia bacterium
GATGTGGCCCTGATGAAATAACTCTTGCAACTGAGGAATCGGGCCATAAACAAAAGCTTTGCTTCTGTCTTTCAAGCCGCTGTCTTTCAGCAACTGAGCCACTTCGGCATCCGTGCCGTCGGCTTTAGATTCGGAGAGATAATTTCGTGCACGAAAGTGACTGGTTTGCATTTGCAAAGTCTCACGTCCCGGAATCTGTCGAGAGCTTGTGAAAGCTCCAATCGTGACGGGGCTTCTGAGCGTCGACAATGTTTGCAAAGATTCCTGGACCACCGACGGTTCGTCGTCGAGCAGGCTAAAGATTTTATCGATATAGATACTCGCAGGCCGATGACGGTCGACGAAATTCAGGAGCGCTGCCCATTCTTTGAAATTAATTCCCGAACGTTTAAACGCTTGAATAGTAGAGGCGTCGTACATCAAAATACGCAGACGTGGATCAACCTCCGGTGCGCGGCCAAACTTGTCGCGCAAGTCGAATTGCAATCCCCACGTGATTTTTCGCTCGAGATTGCGCAAGCCAGAAGACGCACCGTACATCCAAACTGAAAAGAGCATGAAAACAAGGACGCAGGCTGTCCACGCCCACAACTGACGGCTCATATTGACCGTCTGCTTCACGCGTTCTCGTTTTATTTCATCCGTCGTCGACACTACGGATGGTGGCGCGACATCCTTTTCGTCCACGGTTCCGCTCCTCTTCGTCCTGTGGGGGTATCGGCAGATTTTTAAGAAACTCATTGAGACCGCGCTTTTTTGGCATGAATGTATCTTTTTTGGTGTATCTCAGTTTTTGTGTACC
>CAYWSV010000052.1:0-18839 GCA_964460155.1 uncultured Oligoflexia bacterium
CAACCCCTGCATGCACCTGACGTTCATCTCTCTCCGTCGAAGCCAAGTCACCCCCTTCAACGAAAGTATCGTCATTTCTTGGTGTAGCATGAGTGCAACCCTACCGCCAGCGGCGGGCGCGCCACGTTTTCCTTGACATTCTGCCCTTAACGAACACATTTTCCGTGCGCCGAGCCTCCTGCGGGGGGCCTCAAACCTTCAAAAGCCTGCGGCTATGACCTAAGGCTCAGAAAATTGAGGATTTTTTATGCCAATCTATGAGTTCAAATGTACCAACACTGCTTGCAACAACGTTGAAGAGCATTTCATGAGGCACTCTGATCCGCTCCCAACCAACTGCGAAAAGTGCGCGTCACCCATAGAAAAAATGGTCAGCCAGACGAGCTTCGCGTTGAAGGGTTCAGGCTGGTACGTGACAGATTATAAAGGCAGCAATCCGGGGGCAGCGAGCAGCAGTAGCAGTTCAAGTTCGAGCGAGGCGAAAGCAGATGCGCCTGCAGCCAGCGCAGATTCTTCAGCGACCTGCGGTGCACCAGCCTGCGCAACCTCGGGCTGCGCCTCGAACTGAGCGGTTTTGAAAAAGTTCGTGCTCGGGGCATTTGGACTGTTGACGAAGCCCAACCCCTGAGCTAATCACCGACTCCACTGCGGATGTGGTGAAATTGGTAGACACGCACGTTTGAGGGGCGTGTGCCGCGAGGCATGACGGTTCGAGTCCGTCCATCCGCACCATTCTCCCCCTTGCCCTCGAGGGTAAGAAACGACTCCTAACGGGGTCGTTTTTTTTTGCGTTTTGGAATATACTGTAGCCTTGATGTTATTGTGTCCCATTGAGGTTTACGTGAATGACCGCCCTTGAAATTGTACTCATGCTGGCCGTCGGTTTGCTGGTGGCTGCGGGCGCATTCGTTGCTGTTTATGCAGTGAATATGCGCGCAAAGTCGAAAGAGCTGGAAATCCAGCGTGCCGATGCCGAACGCCGATTGAACCAAGCTCGTCAGGAATCTGATCAAATTGTTAAGAATGCTCTGCGTGAAGCAAAAGATCTCGCGGTGCGCGAAGGACGCGAACACGACCGCAACCAAAAAGAGAAAACTCTTGAGTTGCAGAAGGTCGAAAAACGCATCCAAAAACGCGAAGAGACGCTCGACAAACGCGAACAGCAGCTTGAGCAAAAAGAAAAAGACCTGAAGAAACTTGCTGAACATGTTGAACGCGAAGAGCGTCGAGCATCTGATTCAATAAAAAATGCTGAGCGTACGCTGCGCGAAAGTCAGGAAAAGCTTGAAAGTGTTGCGCGATTGTCTCTTGAAGAAGCGCGCGAAATGCTCAAGCAGTCCATTGAAAGTGAAGTGCGCCAAGACACGGCCGAAGAAATTCGCCGACTCGAAGAAGAAGCTCGCCGCACCGCCGAAGACAAAGCCCGTTCAGTTGTGGCCACCTCTATTCAACGCATGGCCAATGAATTTGTTACTGATGCATGCGTGAGCGTGATTAGTCTTCCGTCGGACGACATGAAGGGCCGTATCATTGGTCGTGAAGGCCGCAATATTCGCGCTATCGAGCAAGCCACGGGTGTCGACATCATCATCGACGACACGCCTGAAGCTATTCTCATCTCATGCTTCAATCCTATGCGCCGCGAAATCGCGAAAGTAGCCATTGAACGCCTGTTGGCTGATGGACGCATTCACCCCGCGCGTATCGATGAAATTGTCAGCAAGGTTTCTAAAGAATTTGATGAAATGGTTCGTGAAGCAGGCGAGCGCGCTGCATTCGACTGCGGCGTACAAGGTCTGCATCCCGAGCTCATCGTTGCACTTGGCAAACTGAAGTTCCGTACCTCCGGCGCTCAGTCTGTTCTGCAGCACTCGGTTGAAGTGTCTCAGCTGTCAGGAATTCTTGCCGGTGAGCTTGAACTCAATGTGCGTATTGCCAAGCGGGCAGGCTTGTTGCACGACATTGGCAAAGCGCTCGACGAAGAAAGCGAAGGTCACCACTCCAACGTAGGTGCTCAGTTCCTGCAAAAATGTGGTGAATCGCCTGAGGTTATTGAAGCCGCGGCCAAGCACCACATCGAGCAAAATCAGGGTGTAGGACCCATCGCGGTGGTCGTCCAGATTGCCAATTCGATGAGTGCATATCGCCCCGGAGCGCGCCGCGACTATCTGGAAAAATCCATGGGCCGCATGCGCGAAATGGAGACTATCGTTACAGATATGTCTGGTGTTGAGCAGGCGTATGTGATTAGGTCGGGCCGTGAGGTTCGCGCCATGGTCTCGCCGACTGTGACCGACGACAGCGCCGTTAGTGCTTTAGCGCGTTCGGTAGCTAAGAAGATTCGCAGCGACCTCAATTACCCCGGCCAAGTTCGTGTCACCATGGTCCGTGAACAGCGAGTGACCCACTTGGCGAAATAAGGCCGGCAATCGAGCGTCACGGTGGGATCAAACGTCATGAGCGGTGTTCAGTATTTTAGGGGCAATGAAGCGTTCTTTGAAGCGCTGCCGCAAGCGCTATTGCCTCTCTCGCGCGAAGGCATCGTTCGTATCTTGATGATGGGCGATGTGATTGGTCGGCCGGGTCGAAAGATTCTTAAAAGCGTTCTCCCGCAACTCAAACACCGTGCGAAAATCAATTTTGCAACCATCAATGGCGAGAACCTCGCCGGCGGTTTTGGAATCACTCAAAAGATCTTCAATGAACTCACAGCACCCGCTGTGGGCGTGGATGTAATCACCATGGGCAACCATTGGTGCGACAAACCCGAAGTGCATGCCATCCGCAAATCGAACAACCGCATGGTGCTCCCGCAAAATCTGAAAAACCTCGAGGGTGTGAACATCGTGCCTGAGTTCGACATTCCGAACTCGCGTCGTACTCTTTCGGTCGTGAACCTCATGGGCTTGTTCGCCATGAAGCAGGAATACAATGACCCCTTCGAATTTTTGGAAAACGTGAAATCCACACTCGAAGCCAAAGTTCAGGGCGGACAAAGTATTGTGATTGTTGATGTGCATGCCGAGGCGAGCAGCGAGAAACAAGCGATAGCGTGGTTCCTCGACGGTATTGCCGCCGGACTGATTGGTACGCACACCCACACGCCCACAAGCGACGAACGCCTAACCCGCAAGGGAACGGCATTTCTCACGGACGTGGGCATGACCGGCCCATACGAATCAGTGATTGGCATGTCGCTCGCAGGTTCGATGTGTCGGTATTTTTCGCCCAAGCAGAAAAAGCCACAGGAAGTCTCGGAAAACGACCTGTGGTTGTGCGGATTCTTGCTAGAGATCTCGGAACACAGTGGCCTTACGTTGGCTGCCCATAGGCTTCAGTATCGGGAGGACACCGAAGAATGGACTCTTCGCACCGTCACGCCGCCTCCAGCAAAAACCTAATCTTAAATTTTAAATCCGATTGTCCGCTCTGCCGTGTGGCCGCCGACCCACAGGCACAGGCCGACTTTGTCTGCGAACTCAAAAATACAGTGGTCACTCGCGGTCCGTTTGCTAAACGCTGGCCCGGGGCGCTGCAGATTACAGCAAAGCGGCATGTGAAAGACGCGTCCCAACTCAAATATCCACACTTTATCCACAGCCAGTCGGAGCTTTATCAACTGGAAACTGCAGTTCGACGGGCAGCCCGAGCGAAGCACATGAATGTGGTCAAGTTTGGAAACGTTGTTGAGCACTTACACTGGCATATTATTCCGCGCTTCGAGAACGAAATTCACCCTCAAAAAACCCCGTGGGAGCTTGCGGGTATAGAAGACAATGCACTTTTCCACACGCCGTACACGGGCTCCAGAGATGAGTTGTACGCCGATATCGTGGCGAATCTGAGCGCATTTCAAAAGGATCTTCAGCCCGCTTTTTTTTCGACTGCGTTTTTCATCCGCCCAAAAAATACTGGTGCCCAGCCCGAGTTTATTAAACACTTACTTTCAGTTCAGCATCAACTTATCCGCGCCAATCCCGAAGAATTCGAATGTTTTTTAATGCAGCGCAACTATCTCGACTATGCGTGGGATAGCTTTGGTGGCGAGGCCGATGCGGGCGAAACGCCGCGCGAGGCTTTGCTCCGTGAACTGAAGGAAGAGCTCGGCTGGACGGTAGACGAAGTTTTCGAGGTCACACGCCAGTGGGTCAATGGTTTGTTACGTGGTTTTTGTTACCTCGTTCGTCCGTCGAAAGGTCAGCTTTTGCAGGCGCATCCGCAACGCATCGACTGCAATGAGGTTAAACAAGCGGCTTGGATTCCACTTTCAGATCTTTTGCACAACCGCGATGGCCAATACGCCGCACCGCTCGTTGGCCGTGTTCGAGCCTTAGTGGCCGGTGAGCCAGATTTTTATTTATGAAATTTCAGAACGTTAAGTAGAAATAAACGACTTTGACTTGACGGCCAGTAAAGCCCGCTATAAAAGTTTGTCAAACAACCAATAAAAGTGAATAGAGGGCTGGAGTTCACCCAGGGAACGGGGCGCCAGAGGCGGAAGAGAGGGATCTCTCTCCGGCCCTTACTTTTTTATAACGTAAAGTTTTCACCAAGATACACTTCTTTCACCCTGTCCATGCGAGCCACTTCTTGGGGGTCGCCTTCGGCCAAAATTTGTCCGCCCGCAAGAATGTAAGCCCTGTGGCACACGCCCAAGGTTTCGCGGACGTTGTGGTCGGTGATGAGAACACCCAGATTCTCCTCACGCACCAAACGCGCGATGAGTTTTTGAATTTCGTCGACCGTCACAGGGTCGATTCCGGCAAACGGCTCGTCGAGCAGCAAAAAATGCGGTGACATGACAAGGGTACGCGCAATCTCTAGGCGTCTACGCTCGCCGCCCGACAACGAGATGCCCAGCGACTTGCGAATATGGCCCACTCCAAATTGCTCAATGAGCCGCTCGAGCATGACTTTGCGCTGAGCGCGCGGAATGCCCCAGACTTCCATCACGGCAAGGATGTTTTCTTCAACGGTGAGCTTGCGGAATACGCTCGCATTCTGGGGCAAATAACCAATCCCCAAGCGCGCTCGTTTATGAATCGGCAGGTCCGTAATGTCTGTGCCATTGATTTCAACTCGACCCGATGTCGGAGCAAGCAGTCCCACGGTCATGTAAAAACTCGTCGTCTTGCCTGCACCATTGGGCCCCAGCAATCCAACAATTTCGCCACGGCGCACATGAAAACTGACGTCTTTAACAACAACCCGACCATCGAATTTACGCATGAGATTTTTGGACATCAGCTGTCCGGAGGGCAAATTGCTCACGAGATTTTCGTTGGTGTTCGCTGCGTTCATCGGCGTCCTGACTGAGAAGATTTCTTTGCTGGAGGATTTTGTACGCCAGTGGCCGGAGGATTTCCAGACGCAGGTTCCATCACGCCGCGTGCCCCGCGCACTTTGATTTCGTTGGTGTCCAAAAACACCTCAATAACTTCGCCCTGCAGCAATTCGCGGCCACGCCAGATTTTGGGTTTTCCTTTGAGAATCACCTTGCGGGTACGAATGAAATACTCAAGTTCACTCGCCACAGCGCGCAATTCTTGGTTGGTCGCATTGGCAGCTTTGAAGAGACTCACACGACCGTTCGCAACCGCACGATGAGGTGTTGTTTCACCTTTTTTCGAGAAAATTTCTGCAACATCGGACTTCATAATCGCATCGGCCTGTTCGATTTCGACATTGCCTTTGAGGAGAATCCGTCCCTGAGTGAGCGAGCCTTCGAGAGACTGAGCTGAATAACTCACGGGCGCAGTGGTGTTGTGCTCTATGGCCCCTTCGTCATTCTGCGGAGCCGCAGGTGCAGAGGTTGATTTACCACTCGAAGCTTTGGGTGCCGACGTTTTGGACGAAGCACCGCCCTCTTTACCCGATGCTCCGCCCGACTGCGCAGGCT
This sequence comes from uncultured Oligoflexia bacterium, assembly GCA_964460155.1. GTDB lineage: Bacteria > Bdellovibrionota_B > Oligoflexia > Silvanigrellales > Silvanigrellaceae > RFOM01. The sequence continues at coordinate 5,900 of CAYWSV010000052.1, forward strand.
GCGATCGCGGTGCCACGGGAGTCGGGCTGGCAGTTGCAACTGGAGTGGGTTTCTGCTCGGGAGTCGACACTGTTGGTAGATCATCAAAATCGGCTTGAGCACTTGGAGAAGTGATGGATCCCAAACCCAACATGCAAAACACTGCAGACTGGAAAAAGAGCTTCACTTTGACCTTCCCTTCACATCATGACGCACGGGCTCCGAAGCTCGCGAACGCTTCTTGCGCTTTTCGCGAGGAGGGGCCGGCGGAGGAGTTTCGGTGCCGCGCACAGGTCCGGTAAATTTGAACGCACGCGTGCGGAGTTCAACCTCTGCACCCTGTGCCTCGATTCTACGATTTTCAGCGGTGACTTTGACGGGTTCTTTTGTCACTAGCGTCATGTTTGGAACATCAATGAAAAACGATTGTCCAGAGAGCACATGTCCTCGCCCGACAATTTCGGCCTGTCCGGGAATCTCGACCCGCTCAAACTTTGCCTGACCTGAAAAAAGGTCTGTGGCAAGTCCGTTGGCCTTTTGCATCGAGGCAATAATTTTGGGGCTTTTAACCAGCGTCAGTTGTTCCGCAGGCGGCGCATTGGGGTCGGTCATCCGCATGACGACGCCACCCTGTGCAGTGAATCGACCGGTGGTCACCAATCGACCTTCAGCTGCGGTCATTTCGGCCGTAACGGTCCCGTTTTTGTATTGGCGCACATGCAAAGGTGTCATTGAAAATACATCCAGCGGGAATTTGTCTGTGTCGACTTTTTGAGAAAATTCCGACATAGACATCTGCATGTAGGATTCTTGATAAATGAATCCAAAAACAAGTATGGCGAGAAAGATTAGGGCATAAATACGCGCAACCAACTCTTACCCCCAAAAACGACCCTGCATAGACCCTGCTTAATCTATCGCGCGGCCTTGCAAAAGCGCAACAAAAGCATCCAAAAGAACAGCTCCTCGTTCTGTCGAAAAACTCTCGGGATGATATTGCACGCCGACCCAAGGGAAAGCCGTATGCTCGGCCAGTGCCACGAATGGGCCATTCGCTGAAAGCAAACGCCACACTGGTGCCGTAATTGCCTGTGGATGAGTCAGTTGATCGCGTGTCACAGCCCACGAGTTGTAAAAAGTAGCAAAACCCCCATCAACAAATCCGGCGAGCCAACTCGACGCGGCCACGCATTCAAGCCTTTCCCGACGCCCATGCACAGGCCGCTCGCTCACCAATCGAAGGGACAGAGAATCGCGAGAGAGCAGCATCTGATGACCCAAACACACTCCAAGAACCGGCCGATCGCAGGGCCATTCATTCAGAAGTTGAAGCGAAAGCGGGTAGCACTCCGGACGCAGCGGCCCGGGTGAAAGAACAATTGCGTCAAACGATTTTTGAGTCCACAGTTTTTGAATATCTGCCGGCAACATAGGATTTGGATTGTCTTCGGCTGGCAAAGACAAAAGACGTTCAACTGTGCAACCACGAGCACGAAAAGCCGCAATCAAATTGTCTGAGAACGAGTCGACATGATCAACAAACAAAATTCGAATCGGTAAATTCATACTTGCGATCCGCCTTCATTTTGTCGTGTCATGCGCTCCCAGCGCTGCGCAAAGCTTTGCCACTTCAAGTCAAACTCACGCACCTCGGAATCAGGATCCGAAAGAGTCGTAACTCCCGCCCCAATTCCAACAGTCCACCGCTTATCATCGGCAAAAAATCCGCGAATCAAGACAGCAGAATCAAGTTCCTCTGCAGAGCATGCATAGGCGAAAATACCCGTGTAATAACCGCGAAGAGATTTTTCGATGGCATTTATTTCACGTGAGACAGCCCATTTGGGTGTACCGGTGACCGAACCCGCGGGCAACAATTCACTTAAGAGTTGGGCATGCGGAAATTGAGCCTCTGCAAGCTCGCCCGTCACAACGGATTGCATCTGCAACAACGTGCCCGCTACGTGCACCTCGCTGGGCGACACAACAGTCACTGTTCCTGCACGACACACGCGGTTGAGATCGTTGCGCAGCAGGTCAGTCACCAGTCTTTGTTCGCTCATCTCTTTTTCACTGTTCCACAACACGCCCACACCGTTATCAGACTCTGCGGAATTGAAGACAGCCGTGCCTTTAATGGGCTCGGTTTGAATGCGAGCACCCTTGCGCCAAATGAACCTTTCCGGAGAAAAACAACACACAGCAGGAAGATTGTCGTCGCACTGCACAAATACGCCTTGCCTAACTGGTGATCGCAACCATTCGCGCACAAAGGATTTCAGCGAAAGAGATTGAGAATCGCGCCGTGGTCCGGTGAGACGCGTTGTTGCGTTGGCGAGATAGTAGTCGCCATTGCGCATCCCATTTTGTAAATGAGAAATCATCTCGCGAATAGACTCTGAGGACTGGGTTTTTATCCATGCAGTCTGTGAGTCTGCAGCGGTGCTTGAAACTTCAGATCCCATCTGTACAGGCAGATTTTGTATTTCAGTGAATGAAGACAAATCACTCAATAGCGCTCCACCACACCGGATTCGCGGGGCGTCGTCGTTCTCAAAACCTTCGAGCTCGATGAAATCGTCATAGGTCCATAACAAGCACGGATGCTGTTGCGGCTTATCTGCGCCATCGGGTGAATAAAATGGAATGAGAAAAATAGATGACTGAGCAGTTTGAGCACTTGGATGCGAAAAGAATTTTTGCGGCACAGTTTCGCTGAGTCGCAAATGGGGGCGGGCAATAAAACAACACCGCACGAAAGGGTTATGCGAACTTGACGCACAGAGGTTTGAGAGCTGAGAGGGGGCTGAATAGTCACGCTCGTTCGGATGACACGCAATTGGACCTGTTTCGAAACGCAAAAAACAAATCCATTGGGAGGCTCGACCCTCGAGCGCACTGGCCAAAGTTTCCAACGTCGCCAACCACGACATAGACCGCTTCTCCCAAGCCCCGTCCTCGTGTACTCTCAAAACACACTTGCCGAGGATTCAAATGAAAACAAAATTAGAAATCTGTCAGAACTGGCTTCCTCGATACACCGGCACGAAAATTGATGACTTCGCCGATTACATTCTGGTGACCAACTTTCAGGGTTACGTCAACCGATTTGCCGAAATCATGGGAACAACCGTGCAGGGTATCGACCGTGCCATGCCTAACGCAACCTGCAAGAAATCCAATGTCAGCATTATCAACTACGGCATGGGAAGTGCAAATGCAGCAAGCGTAATGGACCTCCTGAGCGCCCGCCAGCCCAAAGCCGTTTTGTTTCTGGGTAAATGTGGTGGACTTAAAAAGAGTACGGAAATTGGCCACTTCATTTTGCCCATCGCAGCCATTCGTGGCGAAGGAACATCAAACGACTATTTTCCACCCGAAGTTCCGGCGCTACCGAGCTTTAAACTCCATAAATTCGTGTCTCAAAAAATCGTCGAGCGCGGCCTCGATTACCGAACGGGGGTTGTCTACACAACCAACCGACGTGTTTGGGAGCACGACGAAGAATTTAGGCAGCGTCTGCAAGACATGACCGCATTGGCCATTGATATGGAAACTGCGACCATTTTTATTGTTGGTCACTTCAACGACATTTCACGCGGTGCGTTGCTTCTGGTGTCCGACGTTCCAACAACTCCTGAAGGGGTAAAAACTGAGGCCTCGGACAAGGTTGTGAATGCCAAGTGGACTGATATTCACCTTGAGCTTGGCATTGAATCCTTGCGTGAGCTTGAGTCTAAGGGCGAAACCATTAAGCACTTCCGCTACTAATTCACTGAAGTTCAGAATGAATCGTCGCGACCCGCGATAAAACTCTCCGCCTGACGCGTCTTGGGATTCGTAAAAAAGCGCGCTGTCGGAGTGCATTCCACAACTCGACCATCCAGAAGAAAAAGAATTTTATCGGTCAGGCGGCTTGCTTGGAGAAGGTCGTTGGTCGCACAAATTAATGTCAGACTTTCGCTCTGCGCAGCCAAAATAAGCTCTGTATTTTTGACGAGAACAGGATCCATGCGAATGAAAGCTTCATCGAGCATCAGCAAGCGAGGCCTGCGCAACAGTGCACGCATAATGGCCAGCTGCTGCAAAATCGGTTGGTCAACCTGACTCGCAAGCAATTCGGCCACCGAAAGCAATTGCGCCTTGTTCCGATTGGAAACCGGCAACGAGTCAACGAACTCTTCAAAAGGCTGACGCTCGAGGCCACTGACCACACGCACAGCCTCGAAATTTTGAGCAATCGAAACAGGGAGCCATGTACTTGTGTCACCCACCAAGGCCATTTGTCGTTGGAGTGCAGACAGAGTCGATGAACTTGGCTTCTTATCTGTAAAAGTCTCACCAAAAATCTTGCATCCGCCCGACTGAATGGGGCTCTCGAGTCCGCTAATGTTGCGGTCCCAGATCGACTGCGAGATGACTTTTAGAAGCAAACTTTTTCCGGAGCCTGCGGGCCCCACAACACCCAATGATTCACCCGCTTCGACACAAAGCTCTATGCCCTGCAGGAGGGCCGAATAACCCGACTGCAGGGCATAGTTTTTGAGTTCCAAAATCGGCGGACGAACGAAACTCATCAGCCGCGTTGAGCCATGGGAGTCAGCTGAGCATCAGTTGGGCCCACATACTTCGCCGCTGGGCGATAGATACGGTTGTCTTGCCACATTTCGATGATGTGTGAAGACCAGCCCACCACGCGCGCAACTGCAAAAATGGGTGTGAAGTCGATCGTTTCGATCTTCATCAGGCGGTACATTGCACCCGACCAGAAGTCGACGTTTGGCCAAATATAATCTTTGGACGTTTTGCCGAGTTCTTCGATCATGGTGTCATGGACGATGCGCAGAGTTTCGTATGTTTTCTTGTCGCCTGTTTGAGCAACGAGAGTTTCGAGCATCGAGCGCAGAACCTTAGCACGTGGGTCCATCGTCCGATAAACGCGGTGACCAAAGCCCATGACTTTAGCCTTGGTTGCCAACGCGTTAGCAACCCAATCTTTAGCCTTCTCTGGAGCGCCAATTTTGTCGGCCATCTCGAGCACTTTTTCGTTGGCACCACCATGCAACGGACCGCTCAGTGCACCCACTGCGCCCGAAACGGAAGCCGTGAGACGTGCTTCTGTGGAGGCAATCACGCGTGCAGAGAAAGTCGAAGCGTTGAAGTCATGGTCCATGTGGAGCATGAGGGCGACGTCGAACATGCGGGCAACGTCTTTGTTGGGAACAGTGCCATCGAGCATGTAGAGGAAGTTTTCAGCGTGGTTGAGATCTGCACGTGGCTCAACCGGAGCAAGACCACGGCGACGACGCGAAATGCGCGCCACTGCAGTACCCAGCTGTGCGGTCAAACGCACCGCATTGCGCACATTGCCATCGACATCTTTGAGGTTGACGGGTGTTTCATCCCACGCAAGCGCAGCCATGGCAGCTTGCAGAACCATCATTGGATGCGCTGTTTTTGGAGCAGCATCGATGACCGTTTCGACAGTTTTGGGCAGCGTACGGAATTCTTTGAGCTCAGCCGTGACCTTAGCGAGCTCAGCTTGATTAGGAAGCTTTCCGCGCAAAAGAAAGAAGGTCATTTCTTCGAACGTGGACTTTTCAGCAATCTCTTCGATCGAGATCCCGCGATAAATCAAACGACCCACTTCGCCTTGCACCTGACTTACGGAAGTTGCATCGGCCACAACTCCTGCCAGTCCTTTCGAAAAGCCTAATTCTTCTGCCATAGTCTTGCCTCCCTCATAACTAAACACATTCTTAAAGGGTCTAATTTAAAATCCAGACAATTTTCAACTGGTCGCCTTACAGAGACTGCCTGATATCGGCGCGGAAAGTAACATCCTTTAAACCCAGTGTCAGGAATGCTGCAACTGGGATTTCTTGAAAAATTCCTGACTTTGCTCGGCCAGTAGACGGTAAGGAACGGGGCGGTTCTCGTGTCGGAGAAACTTCTCGAATTGTCGAGCGCAATCAGAAAAATGCTCTTGATCAAGAATTCCGCGAAAACGCTGAACCCCAAGATAGACGCCATAAGTGATGAGCACGTCGACCGCGCAGTAGTCCTCGATCAGCTGAGTTGCACCGCGTGAATAGTAGGTTTCGGCCACCTGACTTCCGTCCATACCCTCGAGTTTACCTGCCAATCCCATAGACTGCGCGAGAATATCTAGGCCGATTTTTTGAGATGTATTGCCATTTACGAATTGTGCAAGATCGAAAGATTTATCGAGCGCAAAACGCGAGCGGTAGGAATCGTACCCATGCTCCATCCCATATTCGGGAATTGGGCAGGGAATAAAATGCTTCATGCTCCGCTGCTCGATGACCGGCAAATCGAATCCGGCAATATTGTACCCGCAAAAAGTAACCGGCAAGGGTTTCATCTTTTTGCGTTGATAGTCGTTCATCCGAAAATCAGATTGAATGTGGTCATACCAAATTTTTGCTGCATCTGCGTGTTTCGTTGAAAAGTTCCAAAACTCCCGCAGTAAGCTGGCTTCGGCAGCCAGAAGCTCATCGTAGCTTGAGCATACGGGTAAGGTTTTTTTGAATCCATCGATGATGGTGTGCGTTTCAGGGTGAACATATATCGCACAAATACACATCACCAAGTGATACATCGGCGGCGGAAAATTGATTTGTTTTTGCTCGCGAATGGCGTGCACGATCGACAGGTCAGCCCAGTCATATTCTCTGCGAAACTCTCGCCCATGCGGAAGCACAGGCGCGTATCCCGATGCCATCAGCGGAATGTCGGGAACAGTTTCAATGTCGAAAATGAGAATCGGCGCGGCGGGGCGTTCACCCGTACGCCGCGTACCGAAAACTGGTGAAGGTGCGTCTTGATTTGCCGTCACTTCACGCGCACCTTACTTGGCCGACAGCGAGCGCGCGATCTGAACAGACAGCTGCACACCAAATCCGGAGCTGATCTTGCGTGGGAATCCAATCGCCATGTTGCCGTTTGCAACACCAGCAATATCCACATGGCAGTAAGGTTTATTTTCTACAAATTCTTTGAGGAACATAGCTCCAACAGACGATCCGCAAGCGCCTGCAGTCGCACCAATGTTGTTCACATCAGCAATCGTTCCCTTGACGTCTTCACCAATTTCTTCCCACGTTGGCATCGGCCAAACGCGTTCACCGACTTGCTGTGCAGCTGTGGTAACAGTCTTTTCGAGTGTCTCGGAGTTGAACGGGAAAATTCCTGCGCCCAGATGTCCCAACGCGGAGATCATTGCGCCTGTGAGTGTTGAATATTCGATGATGGTGTCTGGCTTGAGATCTTTAGCTGTGTAGGCCAAAGCATCAGACAAAACGATGCGCCCTTCGGCGTCTGTATTGAGAACTTCGATTGTTTTGCCGCTGTAGGTCGTGAGCACATCACCCACGCGATAAGCATGAGCGTCGATCATGTTCTCGCACAGCGCAGCAACAGCAAACACGCGAATAGGCAGCTGAAGCTTGGCAATGGCCACAACAGAGTTGAGCACCACAGCCGCACCCGACATGTCGTATTTCATGCCGACCTGAAGTGTAGATGGAGCTTTGATGGAGTATCCACCTGTATCCATCGTCAGACCTTTACCAACAAACGCGACCGAAGTTTTGGCATTGGTCGGAGCGTATTCAACGACGACGAACTGAGGCTCATTGGCGCTTCCGCCCGCAACGGCCATCATTGCACCAAAGCCCATTTGGCGCATTTTTTCTGCACCATAAACCTGAACCGAAAGGCCTGCAGCGCGAGCTTTTTCGGACATCACTTCCGCAACATATTTTGGTGTCGCGACGTTCGGTGGAGCATCCTGCAACAAACGACAGGTTTCGATTGAGTCGGCGATAATTCCGGCGTCTTTTAATCCAGCATCAACACCTGAGTTGAGTCCCGCGAATTTAAATTCAACCGGAGTTTCAAGTTCCTTGCGCACTTCAGCGCTCAGGTTCGAGTTGGGATATTTGTAGGAGCCGAGTCTCAATCCAACAGCCATCTGAGCGACGAGCTCGGACGTCGACAAGAAATTGCTGCTTCCGCAGACCGTTGCCTTGGCGGCTTTGAAACGAGCAATCTCTTCGGCAATTTTCAGACCAATTGCGCGCGCACGTGCAGGTTTTTCGTCTGTCTTTTTGCCCGCGCCAATCAAGACCACGCGTTTGGCAACCGTGTTGACGCCGCACAGCGTCACGGCCGACGAAAGCCACTTGCCTTCAAAGTCTTTAAGTTCTGCAAGCGCAGCGACAGCACCACCAAGGGTGGAGTCGAGAGTCTGAAGCGCTGTGTTTTTGATTTTGCCCTGCTCAAGATCCGTTTCGTCGAGGACCACGACAACAACATCGGCCGATTGGTTCGCGATGGTCGGAGCGGTTGAGATATTCACAATTTTTACGGGTGGAAGTGTGGTCATGGAATTCCTCTCTTGCGTTGATTGCTAACGGGTCCTAAGTGTGACGGTTTGCAAGCCACCGGCTTCGGGCCGCGAGAATGGCCCAGAGTGCTGTTGAATTCAAGTTTTGTGAGGCTTTTTGTGTGGATTTTTCGCTCGGTATCGTTGATGTTTACAATCATCGGAATTGTCATCACGACGGCGACCGCTTGGTTCGTTCCGTGGGTCTTTACCCTCCACCTTGGCGCACTTGTCTATTTTCCATACAAACCGCGCAGCGAAGAACGCTTTATGCGGATCACAGGCCCATGGGCTGGCTCCTACAGTAAAAACTGGGTCAACGGACGGGATATTCCCAAATCCTGCAAGTTGGCTTTGGTTGCGGCTGAAGACACGAAATTTTTCATCCACCATGGAATAGACCTCGAGAGCCTCGAAAAAAGCTACGAGTACAATCAGCGCAAAAAGAAAACGAAGCGTGGCGGCAGCACAATCACACAGCAACTTGTAAAAAATGCGTTCTTGTCACGTGATCGCAGTTATATCCGCAAAGCACGCGAAATTATTGGAGCGATTTTGCTCGATGCGACGGCGAGCAAGGATTTTCAGCTCAATTGGTATTTCAATATTGTTGAATTCGGACCGAATATTTACGGCATCAAAGACGCTGCACAATTTTACTTCAAGAAATCGCCAGCGGCATTGACTCAACGCGAATGCGCGAGTCTCGTCGCCATTCTGCCCAGCCCAAACCGCTGGAACAAATCCCTCAAGTCGGGTTACCCCTCGGGGTTCCTTGCGGCACGTGTCGGGACAATCATGGCCCGTATGAAAGTCATCCCCACCGACGAGGCGATTTCAGGACGTACGGCAGCCATTGCAGCAGGATCGCGCAAGAACAAAGACTTGAGCCAGCCCAATGGAAAATTGGATGGGCTACCCGCTCCGGAAACTCCCGCGGCCCTGACACCCTTGCAGCAACTTGAGCAAGCTGAAATTCAGGCCGAAAAAGCTGAACAACTCGACCTTCCGGAGGAAACGGACACGGGCGCTGAAAGCGAAGCAGAGTCGACTCAACCCACTAGTGATCCCGAAGATCCTTCGAAAAAATCACAACAACCTGAAAACACTGATTTTATCGAACAATGAAAGAGTCGGTGAAGAAACCCTTCTAGCCATTGCCAACAGCAATTGAAGGTGCTAACCATCGCGTCAATTCTAGTTTGACTAGATTATTCGCATGAAGAGGATTCGCCCATGACATCACCAACCGACATCACCAATCGCCGCCGCGCAGCTAAAGCCGCTAAACGCGGTACTGCACGTAAGAATAAAGTTCGTTTGAACGGCACCACGCCCGTTCTGTTCGCTCTCAACAAGCCAACGACGAATGAAAAAAAGTAATCTGGTAAAAGATTGACTATTGAGGCGCCTCACTTTGCGTGGGGCGCCTCGCTTTTTTGCATCAGAATGTGCTATGTTAGTCGTCTGACTGCATCACTCTGCTAGAAGGGGGAAACCACTCAGTATGCGTCCATCGGGTCCAAATCGCGCTCCTGTTCAAGAAGGTCCTCGTATTAACGAGCGAATCAAAGCTCCTGAAGTTCGCCTGATCGACGAAACGGGTAATCAGGTTGGTGTGATTTCCACTCGCGACGCAATCCTGCGTGCTGAAGAAGTTGGCCTCGACCTCGTTGAGGTCTCCCCTGATGCTGTTCCACCTGTTTGCCGATTGATTGACTTCGGCAAATTCAAATATCAGCAGAGCAAAAAAGCCCAAGAAGCAAAGAAGAAACAGGTTGTCATTGAAGTTAAAGAACTCAATCTGACACCCAACACAGATGCTCACGACATTGAAACGAAGCAAAACCACATCCGCCGTTGGGTTGCTGAAAAAAATCGCGTTCGCGTAGGAGTCAAATTCCGCGGCCGTGAGATGTCACACCAAGAGCTTGGCCACGAAGTTTTGCAACAGCTCATTAAGGGCATCGAAGATCTGGTTGTGCCAGAAGCTCCGCCCCGCATGGAAGGTCGCCGTCTGACCATCACTCTGCTGCCGCGCAGCGAGAAGGAAAAATAATTTTCCAATTGCCAATTTGACAGTAAGGGAAGAGTTGAACTACCGTAACGGGGTTAGTTTTCTCCTCCTTTTTGTTGCGTTTTTAGGGCCGCTACTTCTGCGGCCCTATTTTTTTGCCCTGAACGCGGGCAGGGACTCTTCAAGAACGCCGTTTGAGCTTCAGCGTCACAGACTGGCCTTCGATTTCAAGTGTCTGCTCAAACGTCGGTTGAGCGAGATCCATCACGCATTCGGCCAAGGTTTCGTCTTCCAAATACGCGCGATTCTTTTCGAGAGCCGACTGAAACAACGCGTTGGAGGTTAGAACCTGCAACGAGATTCGATCCTCAACCTCGAAGTTGGCGCTCTTGCGCGCTTTCTGCACAAGGCTGACAACTTCGCGAGCAAGTCCTTCGAAACGTAATTCCTCGGTTAGAGTTGGGTCGAGCGCAGCAACTAACTCGGCATCCGTCGCAACCAGCTGATGTCCTGTTCCTTGCAATTCCACGGTCAACATCTCGGGCGTCAGGTCCATGCCTAAAGCACGAATGGTTTGCTTCTGCAGTGCCTTTTGACAGTCGTCTGCTGAAAGCTGTGCCAGCGTCGCTTGCATGTCTTTCATCCGATCACCCAGCACTCGACCAAGCACTTTGAAATTAGGCTTCACTGTAATCTTAGCCAAAGCAGAAGGATCGCGAGTCACTTCTACACTCTTCACATTCAATTCATCGGCAATCACTTCGCGCATACTCGCCAACTGAGCCGCAGCAGACTCCTGAACAACTCCAACCGTAATTGAAGCCAATGGCTGACGGTTTTTGAGTTTGTGAGCTGTGCGGATATTGCGCCCAAGCTCGACAACACGACGCGCAAGCGCAACGCGTGCAAGCAGGTCTTGCTCAGATTGAGTCAAAGGACGTGCGTCTGGAAGCAAGGACAAATGCACACTGCCCAAGCTTTGCAATTGCTGGGTGAGCGCCAGCTTTCCAAAGAAATACTCAGCTGCAAATGGAGCAAAAGGTGCAAGCAGCTGAACGGTTTGAACCAACACACCAAAGAGTGTCGAGAAAGCTTCTTTATCGCCATTCCAAAAACGACGGCGACTGCGACGAATGTACCAGTTGTTCAGATCATCAAGGAAGTCGACGATCGAAGGAACGGCCTTGGCAATCTGGTAGGATGTCATCGATTCATCCACAAGACGCGTGAGCTCGTTCAGCCGTAGCTGAATCCAAACGTCCAACTCGTTCTTGCTCTTCACAGCTTCTTTTTCAGGATCAAAATTCTCGAGTGACGCATAGGTTGCGAAGAATGAATATGCATTCCACAACGGCAACAACACCCGACGGGTGTTTTCTTTCACGCCCTCAACGTTAAAGCGTACTTCCTCGGCCACCGTTGCAGGTGAGTTGAGCAGGAAGAGGCGAACAGAATCGGCGCCAAACTCATCGAGTGTGCCCATGGGGTCGGGATAATTTTTAAGACTCTTGCTCATCTTGCGACCATCGGCAGCAAGAACAAGCCCATTGACCACAACGTTTTTGAAGGGCGGCTTATTAAACAGCGCCGTGCTCAAAACAGTGAGCGTGTAGAACCATCCGCGCGTTTGATCGAGCCCCTCGCAGATAAAGTCTGCGGGGAAGTGTTTGAGAAAGTCATCTTTATGCTCAAACGGATAATGCATTTGTGCATACGGCATAGACCCTGATTCAAACCAGCAATCAAAAACAAAAGGAACGCGCTTGAGCACTCCGCGACCAGTAGGCGACGGAATTGTGATGTCGTCGATGAATTCCATGTGCAGGTCATCGATCTTGCGGCCCGCGTATTTTTCAAGCTCAGCAACAGAACCTAAACACACAGTCTCGCCGGTTTCGTCGTTCTTCCAAATCGGAATTGGATTTCCCCAATACCGCGCACGTGCAATATTCCAGTCGCGCGCATTCTCGAGCCATTTTCCAAACCGACCTGTTTTTATGTGGTCTGGAATCCAGTTGATTTGAGCATTGGAAGCCATCAGCTGATCGCGAATGCTTTCGACTTTTACAAACCAGCTCGGCATCGCTCGGTACATCAATGGAAGCCCCGAGCGGTAGCACATAGGGTAACTGTGAACGAGCGAGTCGTGTTTGAAAATAAATCCGCGCTTCTTCAGATCTGCCAACAGAATTTTATCGCCGGCTTTGAAGTCGAGACCGACAACTTCCGGATGATTTTTTGCTGAATAGCGTCCGCTCACATCGAGGTGATCGATGACAGGCAGATTGTATTGTTGAGCGCAGCGGAAGTCGTCCTCACCAAAGGCAGGAGCTGTGTGCACCGCACCTGTACCTGTGTCGTGAAGAACATAATTGGTCGGATAAACCTTGAATGCATTTGGACCAGCTTGTTCCACATAATAATCAAAAAATGGCTCATAGCTTTCGCCTGCCATTTCTTGACCTTTAAAGGTACGGCGAATTTCGTGCTCACCTTCTTTGAAATAAGCACTCACCCGCGACTCAAGCAGAATG
>CAYWSV010000053.1:0-13139 GCA_964460155.1 uncultured Oligoflexia bacterium
ATTGGGGGAGGTCAAAGGGGCTGGGGGGTTCTTTTTCGAGGTCGAGTCGAGAGTCGTAAGAGAAGGGGAAAGACTGAGCGCCTTTTGCGCGGTTGACGCGCTTATTCGTGAATAGAAGGCAAAAAAAAAAGTCCGGTTTAGAAACCGGACTGGGTGCGCAGGCGTTCGATACGGTCTTCAAGAGGTGGGTGAGAGCTGAAGGCAGCCATCAAACCCCCGCGTTTGTTGGAAATTCGGAATGCAGCAACCGATTGGGGTGCGTTGTCTGCTTCCATATAATCGTACCCTCTTCGGAGTCTTTCCAGAGCAGCAATCATGCTTTGGCTTCCAGCAAGACGCGCAGCACCGGCGTCGGCACGGTATTCACGCATTCTTGAGAACCACGCCACAGCCATCGAGCCCAGAATACCAAGAGCAATTTCGCAGACTATAACAACAATCATGTTCACCAATGGGCGATTTTCTTCCTTCACCGTCTGCGATACGGCAAAGCCGATGATGCGCGCAAAGAACATAACGAATGCGTTCACGACACCTTGAACCAAGGTCATGGTCACCATGTCGCCGTTGGCAATGTGGGCAACCTCGTGAGCGAGCACGCCCTCGAGTTCCTTTTTCGACATCGACTGCAACAAACCCGTGCTGACTGCGACCAGCGAGCGGTTGCGTGTTGGGCCTGTTGCGAACGCATTCATATCGCCGCTTTCGTAAATACCGACTTCGGGCATTTTCGAGAGTCCGGCTTTTTGCGCCAGTCTATAGACGTCGTTGACGAGCTCGCGTTCGTGACCGGACGCTTGTTCGGGATTGATGACTCGAACACCCATGGTGAACTTGGCTAAGATTCGGCTTAGTCCCAACGAAATAAACGCGCCGCCGAAACCCCAAACAAGGCAGAACAACGCGAGAATCTGATAATTGATTCCGTAGGGCGTCATGTACTTGTTGAGGCCAAAGACCGTAGTAACAATCGAGATTGTCACCATAATGAGAATGTTGACGGCAAAAAACCATCCAAATCTTTTTAGGAACTGCATAGTTCATCCCCTCCTAAGGTAGAGGCCGAGCGGTAGAAATAGAACCACCAGACCACACGATTAGAATCTGTATCTTTAAAAAAAAATGTCAATCCTTAGAGTCTGCAAAAGACTGAATTCGGTAGACTTTCTCTGACAGTGGCAAAACCGGCCGACCAGAATGTTGTGAATCTACGACAACATGAACGGCTTGTGGTTCGCACTGGACCATTCCACGGATATTCACGTACTCATTCTCGAAATTCCCAATCACTGTGTGGTGGGCCGCCACCGAGCGGAACGCTTCCTCTTTAAAGACTGCGTCGTCGGTCACGGTATTTAATTTCAGAATAAGATCCGCATTCTCCAAAGGAAACCCGAATTTCTCGAGCTGCTTGCGCGTTCCGCCTGCCATGACTTTGTGGCTGCGCCCGGTCAGATAAACGATTTTTAGGCCGAGTTTTTTACAAAACCAGACGAACTCGACGGCTCCGGAATACACCTGATCGAATTCGAGCAAGCTCTCGCCGTCGAAAAATTTGCGTCTCCAATAACGTTCAGATGCAACCAGAATTTCCATCACGTCTGGGTTACGCATGTCGAGTCCAGCGTTTTCAAAGGCGTGGGCCAGACTGTAACCAATGTGGTTGAAGGTGATCGAATCGACTCTCCGAACGAGCGATTTGGGAAAGTGCTGACTTTCAGGAAGAGCAAGCCATTTTTTGAGAATGCCCAGCGTTCGATGGCCAACATCAAAGAGCGTGCCGTCGAGGTCAAAAATGATAGCCCCCGATTGTTCAGCGGACAAACGGTTGGCTTTGTCGGCAATGAAACCGCGCAATGAAGAACTCTGGGTATCTTCAATCCACCATTCCTGAGGTTCGGAACGATATGTGCGCGAACGCGGATGGGGATGGGGTGGATGCGCATAAATCCCCGTGGCCGTCCATTCCCGCGCAAGGTCTTGTGTCAGCCGCTGCACAGCTTGAACCGCATCGTCGAATCCGCGGATGTAATCGGCGGTCATTTTGTTCGAACTCGAGGACACATCTTCGAGAGCTTGTTTGTGCTCCGTGAGACGATCGTGCAGGTCGACCAAAAATTGTTTGATATCCATCAGCACTCCGTCATGCATTGCTTCATTTTGTGTGTGCGGATGATCCGCGCTCCGCGCTGTTCACAGAGCCGCTCCCAAGAGAGACTCTGTTGGTCGCGCCATTCGAGTTCTTCGTTCGCGTTTGAGAACGAAACACGTATTCCATCTCGCTCGGCAAGTTTTTTTAGAAAACTTTTGCGCGAAAGACCAATCAGCACCGGGGCACCTGTTTGAACAAGCCGGCGCATCCCAGCCTCGCTCAGCAAAGATAAATTGTGCTCCAAATTTTTTCCAAAACCGATGCCCGGGTCAATAGCGCACCAACGCACACCCACTCTCACTGCATCTTTGAGGCGCTCTTCTAGAAAACAGGCCACTTCTTCGACGCAATCATCATATTGAGGATGCTCTTGCATGGTTTGAGGATCTCCTCGCATATGCATGAGGATCAATCCCAAGTTGAATTTTGCAGCCACATGGGCAGTCGTCCAAGGTGTCTCAAAGCCAACAATTTCCTGTCCACCAGAGAGAGCATCGGCAAACGCGCGCCCTGCACAAACGTCGTTGATGATGTCGAGCAGACCCTCACGCGCAGCCTGATACGCCACGACCGGGGACGACGTGTCGAGGCTAATTAGAATGTTTTGTGGGATTTCTCTTCGCAGCGCCCGCAAGACGGGTTCCACACGTGTCCATTCTTCAGCTGAGCTGACAGGGCGAGCGCCAGGGCGAGTACTGACTCCGCCAACGTCGATGATGTGCGCACCGGCTGCAATCAAATCGAGGGCATGCTCAACGGCTGCGGACGAAGAGCAATACAGCCCTCCATCAGAAAAGCTATCGGGCGTCGTATTTAAAATGCCCATCTGAACCACGGGTGTGTGATTCAGAAGGGCATCGCATTTTTCATAGCCAAGTAGAGAAGAGATAATCATGCGCTCGGTGCAGGGGTTGGTTCACCGGCCGTTAGGCTTGGTTCAGAAGAGGGTGCACTTGCCGCTGCTGCTGCCGCTGCATTTGCACTCTCGACACTTGTTTGCGCTGCTGCAGCTTTTGTCTGCTGCATACGGCGAACGTCTTCAAGTGTTGCTCCGTTCACAACTGCATGGAATTCGTCGGCGTCAAGAGTTTCGGCCTCAACGAGGATCTGCGCGCAGCGCTCAAAAACATCCATGCGGTCGATGAGTGTTTGTTTTGCGAGCTCGTATTGACTGTTGATGATCTTGGCAACTTCGAGGTCAATTTCATGCGCAAGAGATTCAGAGTAGTTGCGCGTTTCACCCCAGTCGCGACCGAGGAATGGGTTTTCACTCTTGTGACCGAAGTTGATGGGGCCGAGCCGGCTCATGCCGTATTGGCAGACCATAGCGCGAGCAATGTTGGTGGACTGTTGAATGTCGTTCGATGCTCCAGTGGTGAAGCGACCGAATTTGATTTCTTCTGCCGCTCGTCCACCCATACCTTTGGCGATTTCAGTGAGCAGGTCTTCTTTCGACGAGCTGTAGATATCTTCCTTAGGTAAGAATGAGGTCACGCCCAATGCGGGGCCGCGTGGAATGATCGTGACTTTGTGAACGTCCGAGCGTGATTTCAGGTAATAAGCGACAAGCGCATGGCCTGTTTCATGGTAAGCCGTCATGACCAAAGTTTCCTTGTTCATGACCATACTTTTGCGTTCAGGTCCCATGAGGATTTTGTCTTTGGCTTCTTCAAAGTGAGAGGCCGTGACGCGTTTCGCATTTGCGCGCGCAGCCATGAGGGCCGCTTCGTTGACGAGGTTTTCAAGATCGGCACCCGAGAAACCGGGTGTACCAAGCGCGATCTTTTCAAGGTTGACGTCGTCCGAAGCCTTAACTCTCTTGATGTAAACCTTGAGAATTTCATTGCGGCCGCGAACATCCGGAAGGTTCACAATCACACGACGGTCAAAACGTCCCGGACGCAGGAGCGCAGGGTCGAGAACATCGGGGCGGTTGGTTGCAGCAATGACAATAATCGCATCGTTCGCTTCAAAGCCATCCATTTCGACCAGAAGTTGGTTGAGCGTCTGCTCGCGTTCATCATGTCCGCCACCCACACCTGCGCCACGATGACGACCGACAGCATCGATTTCGTCGATAAAAACAATGCAGGGAGCGTTCTTCTTGGCGTTTTCGAAAAGGTCACGTACACGCGACGCACCAACACCAACAAACATTTCAACGAAATCGGAGCCGCTGATGTGAAAGAACGGAACACCCGCTTCACCTGCAATTGCGCGCGCCAAGAGTGTTTTACCCGTACCGGGTGAACCCATCATGAGTACGCCTTTGGGAATGCGCGCACCAATTTCTTGAAAGCGTTTGTGGTCTTTGAGGAAGGCAACAATCTCAGAGCATTCTTGCTTAGCTTCTTCAACGCCAGCAACGTCTTTGAAAGTTATTCTGTTCGCACTTTCGGGCATGAGTTTGGCACGGCTTTTACCAAACGACAGAGCTTTTCCGCCTGCACCTTGCATGTTGCGCAAAAAGAGAAACATCAGACCAACGATAATGATCAGAGGAATCCATGTGCTCAGGATTCCCCACCAAGCCTGACCATCTTCGCTTCTCTTGTAGTTAATTTTGATTTGCTTTTGCGCAAGTCTGTCACGCATTTCTTTGCGCAAAGTCTCGTCGAATTGAGCGTAGGCCGTAACTGTGTTGCCGTTGCGCAAACGAGCCGAGTATTCGTCTCCTCTCAGCGGGTCGCCACGCACTTCGACGTCGCCAACAATTTTGAGAGGATCAGTTGCAGGTTTGTCGACGTATTCAAGGAAGGTTGAATAGCTGACAGCCTCTTCTGTTTGGCCTTTGCTGACAAATTTGAGGGCCAAAATCACAAGGGCAAAAAGACTTGCCCATATGACAATGACTTTCAGCGGTGACTCTTTCATCAACTGACTCCTTTGGCGGTGCGCACGTCGGCGGTCGCCCAGAATGTGAACCCACAGTGTGTATCGTAACCTTTCAAAGTCAACCAGTGTTTGTCCGGCCGATGCACTATGTCAAAGCTCTCCGCGGGTGTGTGGTCGAATCTGAAAATTTCGGTCGAGTCGCCTTAATTTGCAGATGTTTATTCGTAAGGACGAGAGTAACACCATCCGAGAGTGCAAAATTGTACTGCCTTTCGATGTTCGGTGTCCGCGAGCATTTTGAAATATGCATAAATATATTGCTCAGGTTTTCGCGTGTCAGTTGATTCAGCGCATCTGGTGCAAATTGTGCGATAAACCGGTGCAGGTCCTCTCGGGTCGAAATGTTCTCTAACGGCATCGAGGGGGGTGTATTGACCAAACTTGTTACCTTTTGTGCCTGCTCGGTTGTGGCATCGGATGTGAGGTCGGCTGATAGATTCCAAAGATGTTCGATTGTTTTGGGGTTCAGGCTTTCAAGTTCCTTGAGGACGACGTGTCGAAGTCGATTACGTGTGTAATCTAATTCGGCATTCGAGGAGTCTTCCCGATGCGGCAGGTTCTTGTGGCCGATGTAATCGTCGCAGAGGGCGGAGGGCAGCCACAATAGCGGCCGGAGTTTGCGCGTTTGATTTGTCCATGGCGCCAGCCCCTTGAGACCGGATTTGCCGCAGCCACGTAACATATTATGCAAAAGTGTTTCTGCGTGGTCGCGGCGGTGATGCGCTGTGGCAATGCACCAGTCTGAGTCATTGCCATGGTTCTCGAATTCAGCTGCAGCGAAATCGGAGACTGTTTTGTATCTCCAATCGCGAGCCAGAGCATGAAAATTTTCACCTGCGCTGAGGTTTTGGTTCAGTTCGTCGGTCCAGCGCCAGATTTTGAGGGGAACTCCGGCCCTTCTGCAGATGTCTGAGCAATGCTGTTCGTCGCCCTCTGACTCTGCTCCGCGCCGCTTGTGGTTGAAGTGGTGAGCGGTGAGTGAAATTCGGATTCCGCTCCAATCGCTTGGGCAGCTCTGTAAACGCTGAAGAAGCTGAAAAAGGGCAACGCTGTCCTTGCCGCCTGAGAGCAGAAGATGAATGTGCATGGGTCGGTTCGTGAATTCTGGAATCGACCGTAGCTGTTGAAGAATTTCGAATTCCGCACGCAGAAGGCGCATTGCCTTTCAATCCTGTCTGAGCTAAAACGGCCCCGCCCTTTTGTATCGTGAAAATGAATTATGACGCGGAGATATTCTCATGAGCACGGTCACGCGCAACCGCACTGTATCAGCACTTACAGCCTTTTTAACTGTTCTTGCAACTTTTTCACCCTCCGCTCATGCCGATTCTAAAGCGGTGCTCATTTATGGCCGTGGCGGAGACTCTGTTTCGCTTGATCCAGCAAAAGAAACTGATGGCGAAAGTCTGAACGTTTGTGACAACATTTTTGATACGCTCGTTCAGTTCAAAGATGGTTCAACAGAAATTGAGCCGGCACTCGCTCAGAGCTGGGATGTCAGCTCCGACGGCTTGAAATATACTTTTCGTCTGCGTCCCAATGTGAAATTTCATGACGGTACATCCTTTAACGCCGACGCGGTTGTTTTCAGTTTCCTGCGTCAGCACGACCCGAAACACGAAGCGTACAAATACGCTCAGGTGTGGTCGTATTGGCAAGACATGGGTATGGATAAACTCGTCTCCAGTATCGATAAAGTCGATGACTTGACCGTCCGCATCACCTTGCGTTCTCCGAGTGCCCCTTTTCTTGCGAATCTTGCCATGAGTTTTGCTTCGGTGGTGAGCCCGACTGCTGTGCGCAAATTCAAAGAGGAATTTGCGCGCAATCCGGTGGGCACAGGTCCGTTCAGATTCGTGAGCTGGACCAAAAACGAGAAGATCATCCTTGATGCAAACAAAGGATTTTGGGGCGGCCAACCCAAGTTGGCTCGAGTGATCTTTCGTGCATATCCCGATGCTTCAACGCGATTGAATGCGTTTTTAGCCAAAGAAATTCACATGATGAATTTGCCGACTCCTGATCAAGTCAGCACCATCAAACAGAAGCGGCCTGATGCAAAAATAATTGAAGAGCCCGCAATGAATGTGGCTTATCTGGCGTTTAATACCAGCAAAGGTCCGTTCGCCAATCCTAAAGTCCGTCAGGCACTAAATATGGCCGTCAACAAGGATGCCATCATTAAGGGCGTGTATGCAGGTATGGGTATGCCGGCTGTGAACCCCATTCCACCATCTTTGTGGGGCTACAATTCCTCAATTTCTGCATATAAGTTCAACCAAGCAAAGGCTCGTCAGTTGCTCACCGAAGCGGGCTTTCCTTCTGGATTTGAATCAGAACTGTATTATCCGCCCGTATCACGCCCATACATGCCCGATGCCAAGCGTGTTGCAGAGGCAATTCAGGCGGACTTCAAGGCGGTGGGCGTGAAGGTCAAGCTGACAACTCACGAATGGGCCGTCTATCTAGATAAGACCAAGAAGGGTGAGCATCCGATGGCTTTGTTGGGTTGGACGGGTGACAACGGTGATCCGGACAATTTCCTGAGTGTTTTGCTGAGTGGCGACAATGCGAAGCCACCTGCTTCAAACATTGCCTTTTACGACAACGCAAAAGTGACACAGATTCTGCGCGATGCTCAGAAGGTCACTGTTCAGAACAAGCGCGCTGAGATGTACAAACAAGCGCAGAAACTCATCCATCAGGATGCACCATGGATTCCGGTTGCGCACTCGCGCGTGGCCATGCCCATGGATCCAAGGGTGCAAGGATTTGTGTTGCAGCCCAACGGTTCGCGACGTTTCTTTAAGGTTAGCTTGAATACAAAGTGAGTCGGAATGTTTGCTCGTCACGCGCTGCGTCGGTTTTTTCAATCCATTCCGGTCTTGCTTTTGCTGACCCTTGTTTTGTTTCTTGCCCTCAAAATGATTCCCGGTGATATCGCGCTTGTCATGGCAGGCGAGCGCGCCACACCGGAAAAAGTTGCCTACATTCGTTCATCCTTGCGTCTCGATGATCCGTGGTGGATTCAATATGGACTGTATCTCAAGCGGCTCGTGCTCGAGGGGGATCTTGGGCACAGTCTTTTTCATGATCAGTCAATTTCAAAATTATTTGCGACAGCGATTCCTGCAACGGTTGAACTTGCGTTCTCGGCGTTGCTTATTGCGATTCCTGTTGGGTTAACTCTCGGTGTGGTGTCGGCTGTTGCGCGCAGAACATGGTGGGACCGCCTATCGGCCATGATTGCTCTTTCGGGAGTGAGCCTTCCTATTTTTTGGCTCGCACTTTTACTGATGTGGTTTTTTAGTTTGAATTTAGGCTGGCTGCCAACCTCGGGACGTTTGTCGGATGAGGTTCTCTTCGATCCTGCAACTGACTCACTTTTTAGAATGTACACTCTCGATGGGCTGTGGTTGGGCCTGACCGGAAAAGGCTGGGACGTTTTTTTATCTGCGGTGCGTTACATCATTCTTCCGGCCGTTGCTCTTTCAACAATTCCGATGGCTCATATTTGCAGAATGACACGGTCAGCCATGCTCGATGTGCTTCAACAAGATTATATTCGTACAGCTCGCGCCAAGGGTGTTTCGCAGACGGTGGTCGTCCTTAAACATGCTGCTCGAAATGCAGCGTTGCCCGTAGTCACGGTTTTGTTTCTACAGGCGGGGGCTTTGTTTGGTGGTGCTGTTATTACCGAAACCATGTTTGCATGGCCTGGTCTTGGTAAATTGTTGGTTGAGAGTATCAGTAGCCGCGATTTTCCAATGGTTCAGTCCGGAACTCTTTTTGTAGGTGCCGTCTTCGTTTTCTTCAATTTACTAGGGGATCTCACAGTCGGGTGGTTGGACCCGCGCACAAAGCAAGGCCGCGCCGGTCAGGCGTCGGGAGGTGGGCATTGACAGCGCGTCCAACAGTCTGGCGCAACTTAATGCGCGAAATAAAGGTCAACCGTACGGCGCAAGTTGCCTTGGTCATTCTCTTTATTATGATTTTCTGCTCTGCTGCTGCCCCATGGCTGGCTCAACATGACCCGCTCGCCTTGAATTTGGAGACGTCGAGATTTTTGCCACCCTTTTTTATTTCTGGTGGGAGTCTAGAGCATCCCTTTGGAACTGATAGTTCTGGGCGAGACGTGTTTGCGCGTGTGTTGTATGGCGGACGCATATCGCTTGTGCTTGGTTTTTTGCCGGTAGCCTTGGGTGCCGGATTGGGAGTCCCGCTGGGATTGCTGTCTGGATATTTGGGCGGCCGTATTGATGACATTCTTATGCGACTTAATGATTGTCTTCTCGCATTTCCAGCCATTCTCATTGCTCTTATCCTCGTTGCTTTTTTGGGGCAGGGGATTGTGAATTTGATGATTGCCGTTGGATTGGCTTACGCTCCGACTTTCGCCCGCGTGGCCCGCAGTGCCACACTCGGAGAGCGCAGCAAGGATTATGTGACGAGCGCGCACGCCAACGGTGCTACGCTATCGCGTATTTTGTTCCGACACGTCTTTCCCAACATTCTAAACTCCGTGGTGGTTGTGGCGACAATGAGTTTCGCCAGTGCTTTGCTTGAGTCGGCTGGGTTGAGTTTTCTTGGATTGGGCGTGCGCCCTCCAACTCCCGAATGGGGAGCTATGCTGGCAGAAGGAAAGGCAGATTTTTATCAGGCATGGTGGACATTGGTTTTTCCGGGGGCTGCAATTTTTCTTACCGTTTTGTGTCTCAACATGTTAGGCGACAGCCTTAGAGATGCGCTGGACCCTCGATCTGGTTCTCGCGGCTGAACAAGGAAATTTAAATCATGTCCATGAAACTCGCTCGGCGGTGGTCGTCCTTCGGGACAAGTATCTTTACTGAGATGACTCAGCTTGCAAACGCACATGAGGCGGTCAATCTTGCTCAAGGATTTCCGGATTTCGGCGGTCCGGATGAGGTTCTTCAACAAGTCGCCCATGAAACTCTGCACTGCCACAATCAATATGCTCCCGCGATTGGCGAGGCTTCTTTGCGTAGAGCTGTCAGTAGCCTCGTCAAATCACGCACGGGTGTTGAGTATTGTCCAAATGACGAAGTCACCATCACCACCGGTGCGACCGAAGCGATTTATGCTGTGGTGAATGCATTTGTGAATCCGGGCGATCGGGTTGTTGTTTTTGAACCCTGCTATGACAGTTATGCTCAGGCCATTGCGAATGCTGGCGGAGTTTTGGTGCCCGTCAGGTTGCATGCACCCGATACACCTGCGGGTATTGCTGCGCGTGGTTGGGCAATTGACTGGGATGAGTTCAAGGCAGCAACGTCATCCGGATTCTCATTAATGATCCTCAACACTCCACACAATCCGACCGGCAAAATCTTCACTGCCGACGAACTCGAAAAGATCTGTCGGAGTGTAAAGGAGCACGATTCTATTTTGATGTGCGACGAGGTCTATGAGTACCTCACGTATTCAGAGACCGAAGCATCTACATCGCCCGTGACGGTTGACGGTATGCGCTCGCGCACGGTCAGAATAAGTTCGTCAGCAAAAACCTTTGGCTTTACTGGATTCAAGGTGGGATGGGTGACTGCTCCAGCCGAACTGACAAATGATATTCGGCTTGTGCATCAGGGCATCGTGTTTTGCACAAATCCCGCGACACAGCGAGGGTTGGCTACGATGATTGCCGACGAATCGTGGATCCATTCGTATCTTACGTCGCTTCCCAAAATTTATGGCGACAAACAGGATTTTCTTGAGGCCAGTCTGCGTCGGGCGGGCTTTCGCGTTCAGCGCGCTCAGGGAAGTTATTTTTTGATGGCGTGCTACGAGAGTCACGTCCAAGGTGCAGTTGTTCGAGATGTTGATTTTGTGAAGACACTCATCTCCGAGGCTAGGGTGGCAGCCATTCCACCTTCTGTGTTTTATTACGGGAGTCAGGCGCCGCGGAGGTTAAATTGGCTGCGTTTTGCTTTCTGCAAAACAGATGCCACTCTTAGTTTGGCGGCAGAGCGGTTGGAAGCTTGGGCGCATCGCATCCAGTCCAAAGTTTAAAGCTCGCTCGAGCCTGTGTTTCAAAAAGCAGATCGCCATTCAGAACAGTCCAACCAAGTGAATGTGCATATTGGTGCCAAGTGCGTTGGCCGTAACTCACGCAAAACAAAGATTTTTTAGCCAGCTGAAATTCATGGTCCAAAGCCCTGATCGATTGGACCGTGACTTGTTCGGCCTCATCAGAAGTGCCCGAGGGAAGCGAATTTATGCACAGTAACTTTTGAGCCTGCCCTGCCTGTGTCTTTAATCCACTGACCCAAGCTGTGTCGGTGATATTCAGGTTAGAGATTCTTAAAAGCGACGACTGAGTATTTGTGCGACCCATCAAGTAACCCACGTTTGCGCTCCGAGCGGCAACACGCACATCGAATGAAAGTCTAAGGTTTCTTGCAGTCACTTCGAGCGAGTGAATGAGTGTTTGCATCATCGCTCCAGCGCCGAGAAGGACGACGAGGACAGGCTCGTTGGTGGTGTTTTTTTCGCTCAAGATTTTTGTGAGCGACTCCGAACATCCCTGCAGGTCAGTGTTCGCGAGTGACCAGCCGACCTGCTGATTCTGCGATATGCGGTACAAGGTGTTAGCTGCTCCACACTCGCGAGCCGATTCGTCGATTCGAAGTCCTGCCAACTTAAGCGCCGACGTTTTGAATGGGTTTGTGATGTTTGCGCCAAGAAAATGTGGCGACTGCATTAGGCTCTGAGTCAGTGCAAGAAATTCCTGTTCGGTGTTCGTCGCCAGAGGCAGGTACTCAGTATTCATGTGAAGAGCACGTGCCCAGCGCGTGTGAGTTGCTGGAGAAGGTGAAGCTTCGAGTTGAGCGCCGAAGAGCGCGAGAAGTTTAGTTTTACCGTCTGGTGTGTCTGTGTTGCTCATTGCAAACCCTTACCCGACTGGCTCGTCCATTAGAAAAGTGATGTACGTTTTGAGTGATTCCTCAGGAGCCTCGACGCCCTGAGGAAAAACAAATTTACATCCCGAAGTTTCGATTCCGCCGTGAGTTCCTTTATCTCTTCGAGACCAGATCACTCGGCATGCAATAATAAGATTTTCTTGCGGGAAATCCGGAAGTGAGCCCAGCTGTAGAAGAAGGATTGAGCCCTTCTTCATGGGTGTTGGAGTCACGAACGCGCATCCACCCATGCTCAGCGAAACAAGGGTTAGAGCTTGAGTTTTAATCATCATAATTCCCTGCAGCAAAGCAGGATTTGAAAGCTGGCCCGAGAGGTATCGGTCTGCTTCCTCGTTGTCGAGGAGAGCGGCCTGAATCCGAAAAAACAGTCCATCGACTCGTCCAAACTGTCTCTGCCGAGAATGCATAGAGTCGGACTTTTCGCGGGGCCAAAGGGTTGCCATAAGGAAGAGGACGAGAATGAAGGTGACGGCTGCAATCACCATGAGTGTGGTTGTCGAGCCTTCGGAAGAACCGGATAAACTCATATTTGTTCTTGTCTGGAGCTGAAAACTTTGAGATCCGATTTGTGCAAAGAGAGGTGAAAAAGTTGTGTGTTGTGTCAAAAAGTTCACCGAAAGCTCCAAAAAAGTGACGTGCGAAAAAAAGCTGAACTTCGACTCAAGATATAGTGAGACATGACGATGAATTGGTAACGCATGAATGTGCGTTGTCCTGCGTCGAGAGGACGCTGTGTGTGGTCACGTCGGTAGACGTTGCGGTGGAGTGAATTGGTTTCACAATTCAGGCGTGGGGACACAAGCTTTGTCTCCGAGCGTCGCAGTCTGAAGAAGGGAACGTCTAAATGACAGTTGAAACTAAAGCTGAAGTATCGCACGCAAAACCAAAGCGTGCAAAGAAGAAGAAGACCGTCCGCGCTGCCAAGAAAAAAGTCGGCGGTAAGGCAAAGAAGAAGGTTGCAGCTAAGAAGCCAGCTAAGCGTAAGGCAAAGAAGGCAACAGCTAAGAAGGCTGTCGCTAAGAAGCCAGCTAAGCGTAAAGCTAAGAAGGCAGTAGCTAAGAAGAAGGTTGCAGCTAAGAAGCCAGCAAAGCGTAAGGCGAAGAAGGCAACAGCTAAGAAGGCTGTCGCTAAGAAGCCAGCTAAGCGTAAAGCTA
>CAYWSV010000053.1:13239-18794 GCA_964460155.1 uncultured Oligoflexia bacterium
AGAAGGCAACTGCAAAGAAAGCTAAGAAGCCTGCAGCTCGCAAGGCTCGTAAGGTTGTGGCTAAGGTCACTCCCTTGCACAAGGCTGGCTAAGACTCACGGTCTTCGCCTAAAAACTGACCCGCCCTTTTGGGCGGGTTTTTTTGTTTTCTGAAATTGCGGGGCAAAAAAAATTAGCGCGTGCGCGTAAGTTTTTCTGAAGATTGACTTGGAGCTTCAGTCGAATGAATTTTTTCAGCGCGAACTTTGATGTCGTTCGTCAGCTGAGCAATGAGCTCGGAAGAGAGATTGACGATATCTTTGTCCTTGAGGCCCTGCTGTTTGAGGTCGCGGAAGAGATTCTCGGCGAGAATCTTATTGTTGATGGGCTGAGTGCTTTGTGCAGCCTGCTGACGAATGGCATTCAGCGTATGCGCAAGTGTTTCCATTTTTTCTCTCCCTTCAAAGTACAGTCTATTGTTGACTCTGGCTCTTGAAGCAAGACCTGTGCCAGTTTTAAATTTGGGGTATTTGGCCTAAATGAGCCACACCTGCTATTCTTCGCGCGTTCTGGGAGGGGTAAAGTGTCTCATCCTCGCACGATTCAGAGAGAGGGGTGTCTCTTTTTTGAGACAGAGGTGTTATGACGTCTTTTGCGCAACTTGCTCGCGGTGCTGGACTCATGACTCCCGACCGCCCCATAGTCATTCCGAATTTCGAGCTCCCATTGGTTTCTCGTTTGCAGGACGACGCTCTTCACCCGTCCGAGTCCTTGTTCTGCAATCGAGAGTTTGGCAGTGCGGCCGACCTAACACTCCTTTATTTCACTTTGCCTGAGTGCGAGAATTGTCGGCCTTCAGCTCGAGAGCTTGGACGCATGCGCGAGCTCGTTTTTGCAGATGCAGCGCGCGCACCTGTGAAGCTGTGCACGCGTCTTGTTGTGAGCGATTGGTCGACCTCAGCAGAGGTGGCTCAAGAATGGAGCGGCGGCGGTTTTGCCGGATTCAGTGGAATTGTTTGGGACCCCAAGGGTGCTTTAAGTGAGCGTTTGGCTGTTGTCGCTCAACCCGCTTTTTACATGTTGGATGGTACGGGTCAGGTGCTCGCCTATCAAAATGGGCCTGTCGAGCTTGGTTCTGTGGGGTTTGGTTATCTGTGGCGGAGCCTACTGAATGAATTGCGCTCTGAACAGTTCAAAGCATCGGGTTCTAAATTGGGCGACCAGTTTAATGTTGAGCGGGAAGACTTGTCAAGCCAACCAGTCAGCTTTTTGAATGCAGGAGGACTTCCCGTTCTCTGGCTGGTGGTCTCTGTCGCGCTCTGCTACTCTTTAGTTAGGTTTTTCCTGCGACTTCGAAAGAATTTCACTGGGTCTAAAAATTCATCTTGACCCAGAGCGTCTGTCGTAGAATGAAAGGGGTACTGAAAAACCTGTGACGGTCCGGCACTCCCCCTCCTCCGGAGGCGTGTCTGACTTGCGTACTGAAGCGCAGACTGAGGAGAGCACATGGATATGCATGAGTTGATTCGGCAGATGGAACGTGCGGAACGAATTTGGCCAGATGATCGCCCATGGGCAATTCAGATTCTTGCCGGATATCTGCACGTGTCTCCGACAGAACTTCTGTCACTGTTCCGTCAGATTAACCCCACTCTCGAGACTGAAAGAGATCAAGTTCTTCCAGAGGACCTTCGCCTGTTGCGTGCGCACTGCGAAAGAATTCTCGAGAAGCATTCGTCTGAGAGTTTAGAGGACAAGCGTAAAGAGCAGGCAAAGGCCCGCAAAACGATTCAGACACTTCTTCCGAAAATCTCGGAACTGATGGCCTCCAAAGACAACACCCGCGCACTCAATACGTACATCTACATGTTGGGTGAGACCGGTGAAGTTGCGACTCCCGAAGAAAAGGCACAGTGGTACGAAGAAATGGGACGCCTGAGCCTCAAGGTCAAACGTCATCCAAACGAAGCTGCTCGTTACTTCCGTTCTGCAGTGAACGCATTGAGCCTTCTTGAGGACGCTGAAGGTATTCAGGACTTGCTTGAAACATACGATGAAGAGTTCCAAGGCGACGAAGCACGCAAATCGTGGGAATTGGTTGTTGCAACCGGTAAAGAGTCCCTCGCGAAGCTGACCTACTCGCTGTAAGCCAACAGTCAGAAATGCGTGCTGCGGGAAAAAACTGCAGCCTCTCGAACTGAGTGATGTTCCGAAAACCCCACCGAGTCATTGTGTGGGGTTTTTTCATGCCCATAAAAAGGCGTAAATCGACAATTCAAAAGGCGCTGACAGTCGCAGTATTCAATTTGCTGTGCGTGCCACTGTGTTTGTCTGCGCTTGCCGCTGACTCGACTTCATCTGCGGACACCTCTCCGGCTTCCGGAACTTCTGCAAGTGGACAAGCGTCTTCTGCGCAACAGGTGAAGACCTTCAACGAAGTCTTGCAGGATTTGGTTAACGAATTTGCATTCGATCTGAGGGCAAAGGCTCTCAATTCACTTCGAACAGTGTCAGTGCGACGTGTGGCGCTGGGCGAAGGAATTCCGCGTACCTATGAAAGTTTTGTCGAGACGCAAATCTCGGATGCATTTCGAAAGCACAGTGGGACGAAGGTCTTGCAGTGCACGAACTGTCGTGTGCGGCGAACCGTAGTTGAAAACGGTCGATTGGTTATGACGACGCCAATCAACAACCCGCAGGAACTCGATGCAATTGCAAATCAGTTGGGAGTTGAGGCTTGGATTGATGTCACCCTGATTTATCAGGAGACAAACATGATTCTAAGCTTTCATGTTTTTGATTCACGAACCAAAGAATTGGTTTGGACCAAGCTCTACAACACGGAAAACATCTACAGACAAAAGATGGAGCAGCGAGAGGCTGAAAATAATCAACAACTGGCAGCCGAAAATGCAAAAAAATCAAAATACAACATGTCGACAACTTTGGGTTGGCAGCTGGTTCCGAATGTAAAACAAGGCGCCAATATGATTGGTTTCAATTTCAGATTTTCCGAGAGATTCAATCTTGGGCGCGATGAAGTTGGAACGCGATTGAGTGCTATTGTTGCGCCGTCTGTAATTATTTCTGATTACCCTGAAATCTCGGGAGACCCTGCCGCAAGTGCCGAAGTTGTTGATGGCACGAGCAAAGAGGTTATTCTCCCATTCAGTCGAGCACTCGGACTTTTTGCAATTTATGGTCATCTTTTTCAGGATGATCTTCCTAAATCCGACAAACCTGTTTGGGGTATGGAATTCGGAGCTGGAACGATTGTCTCGCGTGGCTATGCGTGTTTCGCCTTTCGTGCAGGCACGACATTGCGTCTGGGACAACGTTTTTTGCTTGATGGTGGTGTTGCCTACAGTCTTCCAACAACCATCAGCATTCGAAATCGTTACAAATACACAACTCCCGGAGGTATAGGTGCAGATGTTGCCTTTGGCCTCCAATTCTAAAGATTCAATATATCAATTGACTTTAGCGGTCATTCTTTCGCTCGTGCTGTTTGCGTCTTCAGCTTTTGCACAGCAGTCGACAGATACAAAAAAAACTGCTGCGGGTGAACTTCGTATTTTGCCGCCGCCGGGTTCAACACAACCCGCTGAGCGTGCCCGACAGGATTTGGTTGATCAGGTTTTGGGCGTTGAGAAAGGTGCAGATTCAAGCACCGAAGTTAAGCTGCCTGCTTCGGTCATGGGCTTACGTCCTGGTGACGTGACGGGTGACCCGATCTCCGCGCAGCGAGAACAATCAAGGTTAAAGCGGACTGATGCTGAAATATCTGCAACCAGCGGGGCCGGGGAGTTCGAAAGAAAATTGGGTGATTTTGATCGCGTGCTCGAAGTGACAGAAGAAGAAAATAAGCCGATGACTCCAAGCTTCATTCAGTCGACTAAAAAAATACGCGAACTGTTCACTCAAAAACGGTATGAGGATGCTCTTGTAGAAACGAATGAACTTCTCTTGCACTACTCAAAATCTTCTCTTTTGTGGACCATGAAGGGGACTCTTCATCTAAGGTTGAGTCAGACAGACCTCTCGCTTGCGGCCTACGAGAAAGCCTTTGATCTCGAACCTGGTGGCCGCCTTCTGGCTCAAATCGAGCAGTTGCGCAGGCTTGTTGGTGAACGAGAAACACTAAGGCAAAAGAAAGTTGAGGGACAAACGCCAACTGGAAAATCTGGTGAGGGGCGTGGGCCATGATCAGTGTGCTTGTCGGCTTGGGCGGATTCGGCTGGTCATTGTGGTTTCTGATTTTCAAGGGAGGCCAGAAGTTTGATGGCTATTGGGAACCAGCAGCTGCTCTTTTGCTGACCGTAGCACCGATTGCGGTCATTTTGATGTCTCACAGTTTTATTGATTTTTTTGCTGGTCTCAAGACTTTATTCAGCCTTGCGACAATGAATCAGAAAAAAGAGATGAACCTGATTTCGAATCAGCTGTCCTCGTTAAGCTATGCTGTGCGCACAGAGGGAATGGGAGTGCTTGCAAAGTATAAGCCTCAGCTTCGTGATCCTCTTCTTAGGGATGGCGTGAGTTTGATCTTGTCGAGTTTTACGGCCGAAGAAATACGCCACAACATTACGGCGAAAATAAATAGCCGACAGACGCAATATTCACATGCAGTCAATTTGTTTGAAAGCTTGGGAAAGCTTTGTCCGGGAATGGGTTTGCTTGGAACAATTGTAGGATTGGTGCAGATGCTGTCGCACATGTCTGATCCAGCGAAACTTGGCCCATCAATGGCTGTTGCCTTGTTGGCAACTCTGTACGGTTTGGTTCTAGGGACGGTTGTCTACACTCCAATCTCAGAAAAAATTGCGATTTACGCTGAGAAAAGATTGCAACTCGATTTGATGGTTCTCGAAGGACTTCTGCTTTTGAAAGAGAAAAAATCTCAGGCTCATCTTCGCGATGTGCTCAATACTTATTCGGCTGCTCCGGCAACACAGCCTGCCGGCGAAGGTTCGAATGCTCCACCCCGGTCTCGGGTTTCGTGAGAAAGGAGGCCGAGAAATGTCGAACCCTTCTTTTTTCATGAGCATTGTGAGCGCGTCGAGCCGGAAGAAAAAGAAACAAAAAGAATCTCTGTGGTTAATTTCATACGCCGATTTAACGACTAACATGATGGCTCTGTTTATCCTCATGTTGAGCATGTCACAGGTGAGTGCGCAGAAATTCGATGCCGTCGCGCATGTTGTGACTCGTCAAAGAACAGACAGCCTTGATGAACTCAAAAAACAAATAGATTCCCAAGTTGAAAACATAGGCTTGCAGAATTCGGTAGTGACCGAACTTGGCATGTCGGGGCTCATGGTTGAGTTTTTGGGAGGGGTTTTGTTTGAGTCTGGAAGTGATGAGCTAAGTGATTTTGCAACCAAGGAAGCTCTGCCAATTTTGCAGATTCTCCAAAAAACAGACCGCAAATATTACCTCAGTTTTGAGGGACATACTGACGATGTCGGTGAAGATGACTTGAATTGGGCATTGAGCAGTGCACGTGGAGTGGCGTTGCTCAACAAAATGCGGGAGCTAAATGTCTCTCAGGAGAGAATGAGTGTTGCGGGATTTGG
>CAYWSV010000054.1:0-1594 GCA_964460155.1 uncultured Oligoflexia bacterium
TTCAGCTGGTTCTGAATCTGCAGGCGAGCTTTGTCGCTCCCCCAGCCATCATTCACTGCCCTTCGCATATTACCAATTGAAGCTAACGAGATTGAGCAGAACGCGTTCGACAGTGCGCCCTTTGCAGTACCCTTCAGAGGCCCAACGCTACTGAACAAAAAGCATGTGCCCGGCAGCGCCGAAAGCGCGAAGGATTCTAACTGACGCAACACCTCGCTTTTTTGAACCTCTTCCGCAAGTTTTCGCACATCGATAAAATTATTATTTACTTTTTTAGTTTTTGTCTTGTCCTGAAAAAGGGCCTTCAAAGCCTCTCCCTCAAGACGCGTAAAATTTGGCGTCTCGGCGTAATACCAGCACTGAAACAGAGGAACTGAGATGGGATCCATCTTCGACACCTTCAGGCCCTTGCCCCCCACGAAAGTAGGAATGGGCGTGATTGCCGTAGAGCTCGCCGTTTGGGGCGAGGCGGCCGACGACAAGCTCGAGTCAGTCGCGAACGGATCGTATGCCACACCACCCGACACAGACGAACCGAACTGCGTTGGGGCCTGAGCAAACAAGGCCGGGCTGTCGGTGGTTAGGGCCCACATGTAACCGCGCACATTTTGTCCAAACAGACGCTTACTCGCGGCGGTAATTGCATCCAATTCTGAATCCGTCGCCTTTTCACGCTTAGGCCAGCAAGCCGCCACTGTTAGACCAACAAGAAGTGGAAGAACCCATTTCACCAGAGCATTCGCCGACATAGTGCCTCCCACACGGCAAATTTTCCCCCTTTTCGTTCTTTTTCGCACAAACTTGAGTTCTTCGAATTTCTTCCGATTGTTGTTGGGAACTTGCAGATGGCAGGAGGAGTCGGAGATTGTCCGTCGAAAGGGAAATCACTGACGAGCGTTATCAGATTGAAGCGCGGGTCGGATCAGGTGCGATGGCAACAGTTTATCGCGCCTACGACCAGCGTCTGCAGCGCATTGTTGCGCTCAAAATTCTGCACGAGCACCTGAGCTCAGACTCCGATTTGCGTCGTCGTTTTGAACAGGAAGCAAAGCTCGCCGCGCGCATAGACCATCCAAATGTGGTGCGCATTTATGATATCGGCATCAATAACCAAGGCCAGCTTTTTATCGTCAGCGAATTTATTGATGGAAAGAGTCTGACTCTTGCACTCAGACAATACATGAATCGTTCAAATCCTTTTCTGAATCCTGTTCTCGCTGCGCTGGTCGGACATGAAATTGCACGCGGCATGAACGCAGCCCACAGCCACTCGGTTGTTCACCGAGACCTCAAGCCCGACAATGTTTTGGTGTCTCAGCAAGGGGACGTCAAACTGACCGACTTTGGTGTCGCGCGACCCTTTGATTCATCGATGACTCAAGCAGGACAATTTATTGGGTCGCTGATTTATGCATCTCCGGAACAAGTGAGCGGAGCACGTGTTGATGCGCGGAGTGACATCTTCTCATTTGGAGTGATTCTTTTTGAACTCCTAACCGGACAGTTACCTTTTAGGTCAACCAACCCTACCGATTTGGCCATCAAAATTACTCAAGCTCAATTTGATGATAATTAAGAGGAAGAAGCGGAAAAA
>CAYWSV010000054.1:1604-7657 GCA_964460155.1 uncultured Oligoflexia bacterium
CCCACTCGATTTGGACTCGATTGTACGTAAGTGTTTGCGCGCAGATCCTTCGGAAAGGCCCCAAAGCGCGGAACACCTCGTGCGCGATTTAGCAAATTTCTTGATGCGTAATGAAGTTCAAATTTCTTCAAGAATGATCCACGAGGGGTTCGAAAATCCAAATCTTTTTTCATCAACTATTCGGCGCTCTCCGCTTGAGAACACGAGTCCAATTGAGCCCCTGCAAGTTGACTTGCAAAACACAGGCTCTGTTGAACTTGTCAATCAATCGCCTGCGGTGCCAACACCAACATCAGCTTCGATTCAACCGCAGCTCAATGGAGCAACACAGCCTCTGCCCAGTGGGGCCATCCAGCAACCGCCCGCAGTTGCAATCCCAAACAAAACTCCAGCTATACAACGCGAGAGAGCAAGAATTCCTGCACCCCAACAGCGGCGCCCACGCCCCACTTCGAATTCATCTGGATTTCTGATCAACGCTCTCATTGTCATGACTGTGTTCGTGGTCAGTCTTGTGCTCTTCATTAAATATCGCGAGAGCCTCAGAGACTATTTGCCCTCAGGACGCGAGAGCAAAACATCAGAGCAAAATCAAAACCGCGAGAACTCTGTTGCTCCAAATGTTGCCGAGAATCCAACCCCCTCGGCGACCGCACGTTTGTCCGAAACAGCTCCGCCAGTGCTCACCCAAAGACCCGAGCCAGTGCGCACTGCTCAATCAGCCGCAAC
Source organism: uncultured Oligoflexia bacterium (assembly GCA_964460155.1). Lineage (GTDB taxonomy): Bacteria > Bdellovibrionota_B > Oligoflexia > Silvanigrellales > Silvanigrellaceae > RFOM01. The sequence goes on from CAYWSV010000054.1 coordinate 2,334, forward strand.
ACAAAGACCTGAACCCGCGCGCACAGTTCAACCCGCTCCGAATAAAACTGCATCTCCCACGCTACCGCAAAAAACAAAGGCACCTGCGCCTGTGACAAAACCCACGCGGAACGCTGCCAAACCTAAACCGACACCCACACAACCGCTCAAGCCTGCTCAAGTGAAGCCCACTCGACCAGCGCCGGCAGTGAAATCAACGCAGCCACCTCGAAATACAAATGCCGCTGTGAAAATGTCTTCTCTTCGACTTGTGACGAATCCCGGCGAAAGAGGATTCACATTGTCACGACCAAATGGCGAGGTTGAATTTCAGGGACTGAGCTTCAAGACAAATCAGGCTCGCCCTTTTGAATCGCTAAAGCCCGGTGCCTTGATCCTAAAAATTAAACCCGAATCGCTGACAGATTCGCTACGCATTGAAGGGCGCGAAGAGCGCATTAATTTAGTGGCTGGTAAGCAAACAACTGTAAATGTTAACCTACGTACTCTTGCAAAAGTCAGCATCCGCTGCCCTTCAGGAGTTCGTATCCTTAAAGTCAACGGTCGCGAAGTGACTCATCGCGGCGGACCGCTCACAATTGAGACTCCACTCAAAGAATTCATTCAGATTGAAGCACTCAATGATTCTGAAAGGCGAATCTTCTCGAGAGCCGAAGTTCTTGAAGGTGGTCAGACAATAGAGTGTCCCTCAGAAACAAGGAGGGACCGATAATTTGATCGCGCTGAGAAACACACAACGAAAGTTCTCACAAAGTTTGCGAATGAGCGGACCTTGTGTTGCTATCGTTGCTATTTTGTTTCTTAGTTTACTTAATTCCCTGTCTGCATTTGCGGCTTCGGTTGCATCTGCCCGCAATGCGTTCATTCGCGGAGATTTGCCTGGAACAGTAAAAATGCTTGAGCCTCAGCTTTTTCCTAAACCCCGCTTCAAGGGGAAGGAGCTCGAAGACGCGCGTGAAATCTATGGCGTAACGCAATTCATGTTAGGTAACCGAGCCAAGGCCGAGATGGCGTTCAGACAAATCATCCAAGCCAATCCCAGAGCCAAACTCGACAAACGTTATCTTCTCGACCCTGCTGCGGAACCATTTTTCGAAAGCCTCAAGAGAAGCAAAGCAGCAGCTCCAACCGCAGGAAACCGCAAGAGCAATCCTGCTGCCGCAGCTCAACAACCTTCGCGAGCTCCCGCTGGCAATCCCGCGCGAGCACCCGCTGGCAATCCTTCACGCGGACTTAAGCAAGCGAGTGGAAGACCCACACCACCGCCCGAAGCCCCTCGGCGTCAAGCTCCTCCTGCTCAAAACCGAGCTCCGCAGGGTGTGAGCACGGGTCTTCAGGTTACAGTGAATGCGCCGCGCGCGACCCTGTTTGCTGATGGCATATTCATAGGTCCACCGAACCAAAAAATTTCTTTGGATCCGGGCAATCACCAAATCACAATCAGTGCCGAAGGATATGAAACTCAAGAGAAGAACGTTCGCATTGAGGCGGGACGAATCAGCCAGCTCAAAGTGACTCTTATCAAAACGGGAAGCAGACCAGCTGCTGCACCTGCGCGCTCTTCTGCTGCTCAGCCTCAAAGAGCCGGCAAGCAATCCAAATCAGCCGGCCGAAAGGGAGACAATCTAGACCCAAATCAACCAAAAGCCTCGTTGAATTTCAATCAAGAACTTCCTGCAGAAAAGCGTGCAAACAGATCGCGCAAAAACTTTACCGACCAATATTTTCAAGAGCCAGCGGCCCCACAATACCAACAGCCACCGGCACAACCTCAATATTCTCAGCCGCAGTATGCACAGCCACCACAGTATGCGCCACCACCGCAATATGCACCACCACAGTACAGCCAACCGCAGCCTTATCAGCAACCTTATGCGTATCCTCCGCCCGTCTACGCGAATCCTCCCGCGTATCAGGCACCTTCTCCTTACGGTTATCAGGATCCCTACGCGCAGCCACCACCTGCGTATTCGGCTCCACCGCCCCCCGGCTACGGTGAACCAAATCCATATGAGGAAGAAGACGAGGCTGGTGACTCCGAACGTCCCGCACCTCGGTCGGCGGGATACTCAAGAAGCAAAAAGAAGAGCCGCAAGAAAGGAAACGTTGTTGTTGCACTTTTACCGCTGGGAATCGGCCAGTTTCAAAATGGCGACACAGTGAAAGGAGTCATTTTCCTTCTCGGGCAAGGGGGAGCGCTGGGTTTTGGTTTGACCTACAGACTTTACAACATTCCGAAAGATAAAAAGCTGTTCGACACTCAACGCGAAGAAGAAGTCGATCTCACTCCTGAAGAAAAGGAGACCATCGAAATTCAACGCGAGGAACACATCAAGAAACTCACAAACTACTCGAATTATGCGTTAATGGGTGCTGGGGCGCTTTACTTGATTGGTGTCATTGATGCGATAGTAAATCTCGATTCCGGTGAACCGACGAAGAGGAGAAGATCCGATAATAGTCTCCCTGTCCCAGAAGAAAAGAAGTATAAGTTTGCAATAAGTCCCACGCCTGAGGGAGGCGTGGGACTCGGCATTTCGATGAAATTAGATTAGCCAAATTCAGCGGTAAGTATATTTATAATTCTTACAATATGGGTCTACACTCGTTTTGCAATAGGACTCCAGAGTACCATCTGCAGTTGCCTTTGGCTCAAACACAGACATCACAACCCCAATTTGCGGAATGAAACGTCCAGCGCCCATGACAATAGCCCCACCATTCACAATGGCAGTTTGAACCATGCTCGAACCCAGAGCCTTCGTAGCACCAACAACACATCCGCCAAGTTGTCCCCAGCCATCTTTACAACCACCAACAGCAGTATCCGCCGTGCCAATTGCATCATTCGCTTTACCCAGCCCCTTGCCAATTGCCGACCACCTATTCGCAAGAAGAACATCTCCAGAGTTGTATCCACCATAGTAATGATTGAAAAAGGCATTGGAATAATAATCAGGAGTGCCTACTCCACCAAACCAAGTCGGACCGTAAGCACTGTATTGGTAGGTATTAGAATTCGGATAATAGGAATTACTCAAAGAAAGCTGAGCGCTATTCGCTTTTGACGCCGCCACCGCATCTGCACGTGCTTGCATTTGTGCTGCGAGGTTTTTCGCTACACCCAAACAGTCAGTCGAAATTCCCGACGCCGGAGCCTTTGCAACGAGATTTCGCACCTCATCAACAAACTGTGGAACTGACTCTTCAGAGTTCTCTTTGCTCGTATTCAGAATTCTTTTCAAAGTTGCATTTTGTGAGCTAGTCATCGCTTTCGCCGAAACGCCGGCACGATGAATCACATGCACATTTTCAATTCGACCCACGGCCTGATTTTCGCCGGATGCAAAAGAGAGTTCAAACAGGCAAGCGCCTGGATCCGTACTCGCAGAATTGGGTGCCGTCATTGCAAGAACAAGAGAATCCTGCTCTGTCGAAGGCTTTTTTCTGACGCCACAACCAACAAAGAGAGTCGCCAGAACCAAGAGCGAAGGTTTAATAAGCGACTTTCCGCGAGCGATATAATGCATCCGTTACTCCTTGCTGCACAGGGATTCTTCACGATTCAAAATCAGTTTTTCAAATTAGAATGCAATTGCCTCAGCCACGACGCACATTTGATTGTTGTAATACGGTTGAACAAGTTTTGTCTCATTCCACTGACACACGTACAAACAGCCGCCGCTCATTGATACCAGTTTAAGCTTTATAAACTGCTCATTACATGCATCTGCGCAGGCCCTTTTAGGCAATGAAACTGAGACTGCAGATGGATTTGCAGCCACACCTTGGGCGTAGGAATCTGCTTGAATTCGACAAGTGCCGAGCTCTGGAGAAGCAGAACTTGAACCAGCACTTTGTTGTGGATTCGCCACGTTGGGAAAAGACATTGGTTCTGTCACGGGATTCACACCTCCTCCCGGTGCGGGTTGAGGCGCTGCAGCGTCGGCAGTGATCGTAATCTTGTTCGAAGCTCCCGGCTTGGTCTTAGGCTCCCCCTCGGAATCCGCTTTCTTGACGAGTTCAAAACCGCACCCAGATGTGAATAAAATGGGTGACAATGCAAACATGAGGAAGAGTCTTTTCATCCTTAAACTCCAAAATAATTTATCTCTCAAACTTTCTATCGGAGTTCAGTCTCGAAAAATTTAAAGCAAAACCCTATCTCGAATGATTACGGTGAATTGAATGCCCAATAATGTGTAATGCCTCATCTACGTTTCCAGTACCGAAGGGTTCTTCGCTCTATTTTTTGGGTGTTCGGTCCTTTTTTGATAAAGCTTTAACGTTGAATGTAGAGTTACACGCGCAATATCAAGCGCCGACCATGTCTCACTTTTGAATCTGGAATGATTTCATGGACAAGGGAACCGAACAGGTTTGGAATGCTCAACCCAACTGGAAAACAAAGCCCTTTACATATCGCTACTCTCAGCCATCGGAATACCGTTATTCGCTGGATTCCATAGAATTTATGTGGAAGTTGGGAGCGATATTGAGGGCAAACGACCAACTCAAAGACCTGCGTGTTCTTGACCTTTGTTCTGGATGCGGAGTGCTGGGGTTCGAATTAAATTACTGGATTCCTGAAAAAATCAACAGTATCGATTTTGTCGAGATTCAGCCTGAATATGAAAAACACTTCAAATTAAATCTCGAAATCACCAACAATCAAAGCAAAAATTTTAACTTTCACCGAATGAATTTTAACGAATTACCTGCGCAAAATTCTTTTAATCAGGCCTTTGATATTATTGTTTGCAATCCACCCTACTTCAGATCACAAACAGCCATTCTGAGCTCATCTGATTTTCGGAAGCGTTGCCATTTTCTTCTCGACGGCAATTTCTCAGAATTGTGCGCTTCACTTTTTTACAGTCTCGCTCCGACAGGCGAGGCGTACGTCCTACTCAAAGATCTCACTGCTCAGGGCGTTGACCAATTACAGGAGCTCAAACATTTTGCAGGAGCAGAGTTTGCTGTCGATGTCCTAGGACGCATCCGTGGCATACCCGTGGTGCGCATCACAAAAAACAAGAGTTCTTCCTAAAGGGCCATCAGCTCTGAGTTAATTGTTCTGATTTCGTCGAAGAACTTTTGCACGCCGAATCCACCCCAACCCTGCGCAGCTTTAGCCTCGACATTTCGGTTAAACTCATAGGCGAAAATAGGATTGTAGATTGCAGCCGCCGAACGCAGTTGTCCTTTCTGCAAGGCTTGCGCAAATTCACCAAATATGGCCCCTTGTCGCACCCTCAAAGAGGCTCGCCTATCTGCTTCAGCCATCGCCTTAAAAAAAACCTTTCGAACATCATTTTTATTTG
>CAYWSV010000054.1:7667-12624 GCA_964460155.1 uncultured Oligoflexia bacterium
CACGTCCCAAATCGACTTTGAAAATTCGCTGCAGGGAAGAACAGACTGGCCAACGAGCATTTTATCGGCCTTCGAAATGTCTGCAGGCGATTTCCCTTGCAACTGTTCGTTGGGCTTCAGAGCATAAACAGGATGCTCATTTGAATAAAACGACGGAATCAGATTGTTCGCACCAAAATAATTGAGCATCTTTCGCGCATAAGTGACCGTCTCTTTGTCAGTCGTCAGCTGCCCCGACAGAGCGGTTTTTTGAACGAAAAAAGACGTCCCTAGAGCCAGCGACAACCCACACGCGTTGGTGGCAATGGCCGCGCTCACTGCCGCCGTCGAGACAGCTCCGGTGTTCAGCCTCTCGGGTTGCGTCCGAGCTATTTTGACCAATTCGGCAGGGCCCAGCAGTAAAACACACTGTCCGGGTTTGGGCTTCGAGGGGTCCTCGGCCATTGGAAAATCCTGCAGACGAATGCGTTCATTCAATGGCAGTGAAGCTTTTTTGCTCGAACAAACAGAGGTCTGAACATTCACGCGCGTGGCAGGATCTTTGGGCTCTCCAAAACATCCCACACCAACCAAAATCTCTTGTCCCACTCTGACACGCGGGTTTTCGGTTGAACTCAATTCGACGGGAAGAGTTGCAAGGTAAAACCTGTCTACACCCGAGCGAAACCAGTCGTCTGAACTGATAGATTTAACGCGAGAAAATTGGGTGCATCCCGCGCTCATCAAAGCAGTGAAAACCAACACACCGCATTTGACTCTGATTTCCCTAACGAATTGATGCGCAGGACGACTCATTGCTGCTCTCCTGTGCAAACCAAAGAACCACCGAGAAGAGTTGCGTACACATCAAAGTATCCTGTCGCCAAACCATCGGCCGGTCGACGTAAATCGGGTGTGGGAGATGCAGGAACGGCAGTCTCACGAGCCGCATGAGCGGGAAGCGCAGTTCCAAGAGCCTCCGGGCGAGCCCCATCGAAGGGAACATCGGCAGCCGACGATGACGGCTGCCCGGCTTCAGGTGTTTGAGCTCCGTCGGGCGACACCGTTGATGTAGGGGCAGCAACTGGCGTGGGTTCGCTCACCTCGCGCGGTTGTTTTGCTGTGCATCCCGTGCAGGCCATGGAAAGCCAAACCACTGCAGATAAGATTGGGATTCGGCACGCACCAACAGCAGACATTTCGCGCTCCCTCGGACAAAATTCATCCAGAGAAAGTCCATCATACAAAGGCACCCTAGGGCTAATTCTGCAGTCACCCCATTGACACACACGCGCCATATCGTCCAACAACTCAAGCAGCATATTCAAACACAACTCGGAGGCCTTCCATGCAGCACGGGACCCATTTTTTGGATTCGCTCTCGCTCGGAAAAATCGTACAAATCCGCGAACGGATTTTGAAAGCGCAAGCTGAAGGAAAAAAGGTTTTCCGTTTTGAGTCCGGAGATCCGAATTTCAGTCTGGCTCCGCACGTGACTGCAGCGCTCAAAAAGGCGGCTGACGAAGGTAAAACCCACTACATTCCCAATGCAGGAATTCCAGAACTCCGTAAAGCGCTAAAAACAAAGCTAGCCAGCAAAAATGGCATCGAATTGCCGTCTGTTGAAAATGTTTTCGTGACCAACGGTGCGATGCACGCCCTCTTCTGTGCATTCCAATGCTTGGTTCAGGCCGGTGATGAAGTCATCGTTCCTGATCCCATGTGGACCGAGGTCGTCGAGAACATCAAAGTCGCTCGCGGAACTCCCGTTGCAGTTCCTCTGCGCGAAGAATCTGGTTTTCAATACCTTCCGCAAGAAATTGAGAAGCGTCTCACTTCAAAAACAAAAGCTATTTTTCTCAACACTCCGCACAACCCAACAGGTGCAGTGCTACCCAAGGCGACTCTCCTTGAAATTATCCGTATGGCGAAAGAGCGGAATCTGTGGATTGTATCCGACGAAGCCTACGAAGATGTGATTTTTGCACCTAACAAACACATTTCTATTGCGTCACTTGCTCCAGAATATCAGCACCGAATCGTCTCGGTGTTTAGTTTCTCAAAGAGCCATGCGATGAGCGGCTTGCGTACAGGTTACCTGACGGCAGTCGACCCAACACTCATGGAGCGTCTGCACAAGATTATGCGTTGCAGCATCAACGGCGTTAATAGCGTTGCTCAATGGACAGCTGTCGCCGCCCTTGAAGGCGATCAGTCAAACATCAGTTCAATGCTCGCAGAATACTCCGAGCGCCGTGACATAATGATTGAAGCACTCACGGGCATCGACGGACTCAAACCATTCGTGCCGCAGGGGAGTTTCTTTGTTTGGGCAACAATTCAACCCAGCCTGTACAAGCGTCTGAATGTAAAAGATGCAGACGATTTGTCTAACACGCTCGCTGGACTCGGAATGGGCAGTTCACCGGGGGATGCTTTCGGTGCTACTTGCGCCGACGCTATCCGCTTTTCATTCAGTTGCTCAACTCAAATGGTGAAAGAAGGCTCTGCCGCACTCCGTAAACTTCTTGCCGGTGGTCCGCTTAAATAACTCCCCTGAGCCGGTGCTACACAACACCGGCTCATCCCTGCTTTCAGGCATGCTCGAATGCCTGTCCAGAAAGTCTGAACATCAAAGACGTGAAGTGCTGTCTAAGCTTTTGACATTCCTTCGATGCTTAAACACTTAACCGAGTCTGCAAATCTCCCATTTTTATTATTTATTTCACCGAGGCATGCCGCTTGCTGAAAGCACTCTGAGTGGAGGAACTGACGCATGTCTGGTCTGAAAAAAACGTCCAAATTTTCGGGTCTCATTTCATGCACAATTCTTTTCTCTCTCAGCGCAACGACTGGGTTAGTGACATCCGCGTGTGGTTCTCATTCACAGCTGAATTTAAACGCAGACGACAATGCATATGAATTAAACTCCTCCCAATCCACATCTGTGCGGTCGGGGGTTGTCGAACAAAAAGAAATTTTGGAAGTCGCCGTCATTGGTGATTCACAGTCGACAGGTGGATATGGTCGGCGATTGTCAGAATTGATTCGCCAATCTTCTAAACAGCGTCTTGTTTATTTTGGTGCTGCCAGTTCAGCCCGTATGGGTAGCTGGATCAATGGAGGGTTTGCCCCCATTCCATCGAACGCATATTTTGGATGCGAATCAGGAACTGATTCACGGAGCTGCGTGCCGTCAATGCAGGGTGGTCGCCGCACAGAATCTATAAACGCAATTTTGCGGCGCAATTCTTTTGCCGATTTGTACATTCTTACGCTGGGCGACAATCATTTCTATGATCCCGCTTCGGTGCGCAACGAACTCCCTCAACTCGTGAAACCCATTCTCAGCACCGGTGCAAAGTGTGCTTTTGTGACTCCAACAGAAGGAACAGGAAGATTTGCCGACAAGCGAACTCTAATTTCCAACATTAAGTCAGCCCTTGATGCAATTAAGAACCAAATGGGTTCAACCTGCACGCTCATCGATAGCTACACGGTTGGCCAAGATGTTCTCAAATCAAATGCGGATCTTCTTTTAATGCGCGACTCCGTGTCTGCCGATCCCATGGGACTTCACCCACAAGGCAGCGGAGCACGACTCTGGGCAGAGCGGGTTTTTCAGGCTCTTCTCAATCGAGGACTGCTTAACAAGCTCTAATTTAATTAATTTGAGCTCTGGCCTGCCCAATCAAACGCTCGAGTGCTGTATGACGCTTGAGCGCAATTTGAGTCCCAACAGCCTTTTTCAGGGCCCATTCTTCACCAATGACAAGCGCATGTTTACTTGCTCGGGTCATTGCCGTGTAAAACAAATTTCGATCTAGCATCGAATAGTAGGCACTAAACATTGGAATAATGACCAACGGAAATTCAGATCCCTGAGATTTGTGCACGGTCATAGAATAACAAAGACTCAAATCATCAATATCCTCGTCTTCAAGCCGGACAATTCGGTCATCAAACGCCACATCCATTTCAACTTTTTTCTGCACAACCCGTATGGCCCGCACGAAGCCCAAGTCGCCGTTGAAGACATCTTTGTCGTAGTTGTTGCGCGTCTGAATGACTTTATCGCCCACGCGGAAAACGTCAGTTTCGTCGACCGTGACTTCATCTTTATCAGGATGCGGAGGATTCAATTCGGCCTGCAGCATTTTATTGATTTTTTCTTGTCCGGCCTCACCGCGGCGCATCGGAACAAGAATCTGCACGTCGCGGATGGGATCAAGACCATACAGCTGAGGAATCGTTTCGCGCACCAGCGGCAGAATCAATTCAGAGAATGTTTGTATCGTACACGGAAGCATAACGAGCGACTGCGGAGTTGCATAGTGCGCCGTGCGGCTCACGAGCGAGAATTCTGGCTTTCTTCCTTCAATAATCGCGCGCGCCGCAGTTGGAATGGGGCTCTCGCTCGACTGCCGGAAAATTTTTGTCAGACGTGCAACAGGCACTTCACCCGAGGCAATAACGTCGCGCAAACAATTACCGGCACCTACGCTGGGCAATTGATCAACATCTCCCACAAGAATCAATCGAGTCTGAGGAGCCATAGCCTCGAGCAGGGTATTGAAAAGATCCAAACTGAGCATCGACGCCTCGTCGACAATCACGACGTCGACGTCTTTTAATGCGCCCTCTCCACCTTCCGACGACGCCCCGTCTTCTGTTTGACCAATTCGCAGTGTTTTATGAAGCGTGTAAGCCTGTGCCTCGATAGAGGCCGTCATTCTCTTTGCCGCAAGGCCCGTGGGTGCACACAAAACGACTGTGCGCTTGAGGGCCTTTTGAATGCGATAAATAGCCTTCAAAACGAATGTTTTCCCGCATCCCGGACCACCCGTTAGAACCATAAACCGCGAACCAACAGACATTTCTACAGCTGCGGCTTGCTCATCCGAAAGCTTGCTCCACGGAATTTCAGGAACCATTTCTTCTAGAGAAGTCTCCCCGGCTCGAAACTTGGCTTCAAACG
>CAYWSV010000054.1:12634-18406 GCA_964460155.1 uncultured Oligoflexia bacterium
AGGCGAGCACATTCACCCGCTGTCGCGTTTTCAAGGGCAAAGACCTCGGGCAAGTAAAAGAGGGGTTGAAGAGTCTTTTCTTCCGCGCCCGTATTTTCAGGCAATCGCAAAACAAAAGACTGAACACCCTTATCGCGATTTTCTTTATAAATCGTGCGCAATTCACTCAGCAACATTTCAAAGGTGAAGCGCGCATCACGCTTTGCACCCAAGACATCACGAGCACCTTCAATGAGAACATCGCGTGGTAGGCAGCAATGTCCGTCATCATGTGCTCTTTCAAGAGTGTAAACAAATGCTGCTTCAAGGCGAAAACGCGAAAGCGGATCGATTCCAAGCTTAAGAGCAATTGCATCGGCACGCAAAAAACCAACATTGCGAAAATCCGAAATCAATCGGTAGGGATTTTCCTTCAGCAGATGAATCGCGTCGGAGCCATAGCGTTCATAGATCCGATTTGCGAAATTCGGCGGAATGTTGTGCTCATGAAGAAAGACCATAATGGCACGATAGACTTCATCGCCAGTGATGAGCGAAATCACTTGCTCGGCTTTATCGCGTTTGGTCTTAAAAAAAGCAAAAACCTTCTCTTTCTGATTTTTACAGACGTCAACAAGCTCCTCGATAGTGCGAACATCCAGAGCCTCAAGAAACTTCTTGGCGGTGACCTCACCGACCCCCTTTACGTTGTTCACAAGAAAGGGAATCACGCCCATAAGCGTTGGCGGGCGCATAGGCTCGCTATAAATCACCTGAAACGTTTCACCGTATTTTGGAGAATTAGCCCAGTCTCCAAACAACTTGTACTGCTGCTGAGAATCAAACTTGCCAACCGAGAGCGATTTGCCACTGGCGCGAAAGCGCTTAGCCGATTTGGAGTCGACGAACTCGGCCACCACGAACGCACCATCCGGCGACGCGAAGATGACCTTTGATAAAAGCGCGGTTAATTCAATGGACACTCGGCTTCCCCTATTTTTACACGGGGGGAGCTTGCACTCGATCTGAAACTATGGCAACTACGGGGTCGCGTCGGGGCTTAGCGCAGTGGTAGCGCATCTGTTTTGGGAGCAGAGGGTCGTGAGTTCGAATCCCACAGCCCCGACCATTTTTAAAAGCCGGTTATTGCCGGCTTTTTTTTTGCCTTGAGCTTCTTTCGACACCACGCCAACCCATGCCAAGCGGCCCTGTGAGCCACCATTCAGTTCAAATCTGCCTTAATTTTTTGCCTCATCTGTCTCTTTTTTACTGCGACAACCCAACGGCTCTTGAAAATTCCGAGAGGTCCGAGACGCTCTGAACAAGCGGGTCTGAACTGTTTTTCAATGCACTCACATAAGACCAATACATGGCATCCCATTCAACTCCGCACTGACGCTGTTGCCCGTATGCTCGCCGCCCGTTCCGAACGTGCTGTCCAACAGACCAAGCGCGGCCAGGGGTCGTACACGGGTTCGCGCCCGAAGCCAGCCATGTGCAGTTGTCTTCGCCGGCAATAGTCCACCACCACAATGTTGAGGCCCAGTCAGGCCCGCCCTTCATACCCCAAAAGTCCAAACCGCGGCCCTTTTGTTCCTGAGCCCACGAAAACCAATCACCATAGACAAGAACCTGAAACACTCCGGTACACGTTGCACTTCCGCAGTATCCAGCACGGTAAATGTCCGATCCCCATTTTCTCTTGCCGACCTCGGCCCACGGAAATCCACCCAGTCGGGTTTGGTACGTTTCGTAGTCCGCAATTGTTGCAAAAAATGCGAGCGGGTGGACATTTCCATCCATCATATTCCGCAACATCGTGACAATCTTGCGAGCTGCTAGAATTGAATTGGAATTGCCCTGTGCACCTGCTTCGAAAGCCTCGTGACGTTCAACAATCTGTTTAAGAATGGGAAGAGAAACTTTCACGAAATCAGGCATCGCTGTCTGACGTCTGAGCTCCTGCGCTGCTCCCGATGACGGACATCCCGTTGTTGTGGGGTCCGAATCCTTGGGAACTGCCGGTTTGCATCCCGACAAGAAAACGAGAGCGGTCAAACACAGAATTCTAAACGTCAGCGCAAACGACATGTGCCTACCCTTTAAGAAAAAATCCGGCCAACCCCTACATGCTATCTCTTGATGACCGCGTGTCGGATATCCGAGTCTTGACGCAGGAACATGACTAGCTAATATTATTGGATAAATTATTAGACCCAAACATAACTTTGGGTGTTGAAGTTTACCAAGGAGGACGCACTGTGTCGGATGCTGCAATTGAAAAAGACTCTTCAAGTTCAGACAAATGGGACGTCATTTTTGGTCTGACGCTCTCAATATTTGCGGCAATTCTGGCCATCAATGAATTGGGTGGCGGGAAATTTGGCGACGATGAGATTCAGCTCGGTAATGAAAAAACGAAAGCTTATAGCTGGTACCAAAGCAAAAGTATCAAGGAAAGCCTAACCAAGGGACAATACGACCTACTCGACGTTCTTGGACAATCGGGCTCAATCGCACCCGATAAAGTCGCAGCGATGAGCACACTGAAGGAAAAACTCAAGGCTGACGTTGCACGCTATAAAAAAGAAAAAGACGAAATTCTCAGAGGCTCAAAGGCTGTCGGTCCGGAAAATTACGCACAGGATATCGATGGTAAAATGGGCGTCGTCATAGGCGCTCAAGAGCTCGAACAGCAACAAGAAAAATTGGGTGCGTCTGGCGATAAATTCGACCTCGCCACGCTCTTTCTGCAAATCAGTCTCGTTCTGGGTGCCATTGGCCTCATTGCGAAAAGCCAAAATGTCAGACTTTATTTCTTGGGTGGATTGATATCCCTTGGACTCATCGGTTCGTTTTTTTGCGTTTGGGCGTACAGACTTGCCTTCGCAGCTGTCGGGTAAAGCGCAGCGAGCACCAGCAAAGCTGCAAAACCCAAAGCCATCGCTGAGCCTTCGATAACCTCAAACGTCGCAGACTCAGCGATGGGTTTTCCATCAACACCCATCTCAAATGAAAATCGAACAGAGTTCCACCCCGCATGAAACCCCCACGCGCCCATCAAGTGGCCCTGCTTCAGAAAGAGGATTGTTCCCGAGAGCCCCAACAGGAACAGCGCCAAGAGCGGCGACCATGTTAGATTTACACCTTCACTGAGTCGATAATTCACCCAATGAGCCACCGAAAAGATACACGCCGAAACAACGGCTGCGAACCACACCGATTTCAAACGTCGTAGAAGAAAATCACGAGTCAAAAACGCACGGAACAAGACCTCTTCCGCAAAAGACTGCAGCAACACAGTCACAAGAACAGTTGACCACGTGTTCATCCAACGAAGCGAAACATTGCCCGTGCGATCTATACCCCATGCAAAAAGACTCAGCACAAGAACCGCAGATAAAATGAAAGTTCCAACAAACGAGAGAAAAGCCGACTTGGTAAAAACCAATCCAAGAAGTTCAAAGCCTTCATCTCGCGCAACGTAAACAGCAAGTCCAACAATTATGGTTGCAGCTGTCAGAGACGCCCAAAAAACGGGAAGTACAAAACCCAATCCCACTGTTGCAAACGACAACAAATAGCACAAAGCTAGTTTAAAACGAGTTGTCGTGAGCGAGCGCATAGACTTTCTCCGCGCGCGTGGGGTGAAACTTGAAAATGACTTCCAAAAGGCATTTCTCAGGCAATTTGATGAAACCATTTGTCTGGATACTTGTCTGCACTCTCATCATTCCGCTGACGATCCTCTTTGTCAGCGCGAAAATCTTTAACCTTCGTCATGCTGATGAAAATGCCTTTCATGCTCCCCAACGCTTGCTCATCGTCTTTGCGCACACCGATGACGAAGTCACAAACGCAGGTCTGATTCGGCACTGGGCCAATCAAGGAACGGAAATTAAAATTCTCACGTTGACCGACGGCTCAGCGAATCCGGATTCAGATCTTAGGGTTTGTCTTCCATCAGAAAATATCACTCAGTGTCGCATGAGAGAGCTCGCGGACTCTGCTCGTTTTCTTGGAATACGCCACGTCGAGACACCTCTCTTGCCAGACTCCAAACTTATTGAGCATCTCCCACAAGCCACACGCATCGTGGAAGAAGAACTTAACATCTTTAGACCTGACGCTGTGCTCACCATGGAACCCTCCGGACTCAACGGCCTAAGCGATCACCGTGCAGCATTTCTTGCAGTTGCTCGGGCAAGTTTAAAATCTTCCCATCAATTTAAAACGCTTCTCTCTGTGCTGCCACCACCGTTTGTCTGGATTCTTAAGAGCCAAATTCCAGCCACATTTGCTGAGCAATTGAAGGTTTTTCCGACCAATGCGGGTTTAATTCAAAGCAAAGTTAACGTGGCCACGGCTCACAAAAGTCAGTCAGCAACAATACGTGGCCTAACGCTGGGTCTAGGTGCTGAAAAGCTCTTCTCATGGATCAATTTTGAAACATATAGCATTCACAAAAGTGAAGAGCTTGCGCAATTGAACGCAATTTTTAATTAATTCTACAGGACAATCTGATTCAATATTTTACTTACAGCCCACCTGCGCTGTCGTTTTGGGCGCGCCAGTGCCACCCGCTTGATTCATCGAGCCCGTCGAATCAGGCTCCTCAACATATTCGGGCAACGCTCTGATTGAAGCACCTCCCGATGTTTCAACGCCATCAACCGTCGACAACACAGCAATAGGCATTCCACCAATAACCAAAAGTGAACCTGAGTCACCCGGCTGCATCGCAATTGTAAGGTTGTTGCCTGCCTTGGGATACGGCACCAAAACCGTGCTGGGTTTAAACAACATCTGCGCAAGAGGATTTGCCATATCGACGTTGGGTGCAAGATTGGCAGCAGGAACAAGACCATAAAACAATGGCCCCGATTCGCCGAGTGTTGGAGGAGGTTTCACAGCAGGCATCGTATATCCCGGCCGCAATAAATTTGATGCAAAGAAAACCTCCGCGCCCATGAAAGAATATTTTCCGATATCCTCTTGGCCACGCAGTATCCACTTGATGTTGTGCCTGTCGGCATTGTTTGCGTTTGGTTCGGCGTACACCTCATCGTGCAATGCTGTTGGGAAATTTCGCACTGACCCTGACGGATCATCTTTGGTCCAAACCTTGTATTGGTCGAGCGGCGTTTTAAAGTAGTCGCGAAAGACCTGTGCACAAATTCCGCTAAAATCGTCTGCTGCACACTGACGGACTTTGTCGATGAGTTCTGACTGCGATTCAAAAGCACGACGCTGAGTCATCACCGCAATTCGCTTACGCCATTGAGTCAAAAAGAAAACAAAGTTACTGCGGTACGTTCCAATATTCGGAATCTTGTCCTCAGCCATTTTTAAACGCGCATCTTCTTGTGCTTTGAGGTCCTTTGCCATGCGCGTGAGAACCGCCGTCAGTTCAGCACTTCCTTGGCTCGGTAACTGCACGCTGGAAGTAACCCGTGCGAGGTCTAATACAGTACTGCAAATTGCAGTTTCGTCGGTCTTCGTTGTCTTGTGCGCCTGAGTATCCGTTTTGCAGGTTGTTGCACCTCGCTCGATCAGTGGAGCGCCATTTAAAGTCACTGACATGCGCTTTGCAGCATATTTAAATGCTTCTAAATCCGCTGCCGCAGTGAGATCTTCCCCATTCGTAGCAGAGGCAACTCGATCTTCAAAAAGCTTCAAGCCCGCTTTGTAGGTCTCAAGATCAGGTATCGAAATTGAAAATCGGTGGTACCTTTTTTTCTCCGGATCAAAAAGATTGAGTTCTGCTCCTTTTGCAGCCGAAAAATTAAGGCA
>CAYWSV010000055.1:0-9035 GCA_964460155.1 uncultured Oligoflexia bacterium
CTTGCGAGGTGGAACTTCATCGCCCATCAGCATCGAAAACAAGTCGTCTGCCGCGATTGCATCTTCAATTTCAACGCGCAGCAACTGACGAAACTCTGGATTCATGGTTGTTTCCCAGAGCTGCTCAGCATTCATCTCACCCAACCCTTTATAGCGTTGGATGTATGCTCCCTGACGACCTTCTACGAGCAAGAACTGCTGTAGAGCGATCCAGTTGGGAAGTTCTTTGGTCTTTTTCTCAACAACGTATTTAAGTGGCAGCGCCTGACCCTCTTCGAGTTGCTCGTGAAGTCTGCGCAACTCCGAAAATTCGTTAGACTCTACAAAATCTGTATCAAGACGGAAGCGCACAGGTTTTCCAGCAATTTGCAGCGCGACGAGTGCGTAGTAGCGGTTGTGCTCGTTATCAAACTCAATATTTGTTTGAATGTGGCCCAACTTAGACACAAAATCCGTAAGGTCCGTGACAACCTGTGCAAGCTTCGTTCGATCGAAGAAGCAGCTCGCGTTCAAACCTTTGTAAGACGCAAAGAACTCAACAACTGGCCCTGTGCGACGACGCGACAGAATATTGAAGATACGATTGTAGCGCTCAACACACGTGAGCATGTTGCGAACGTGTGTTTTTTCAATCTGGCCACCAGATGAATCAACAATTTGAGCTTCGGAGAGCGAATTCTCGAGCAGAAAAGCCTCAAGATCCGACTCATCCTTAATATATTTTTCTGTCTTGCCCTTCTTGTACTTATAGAGTGGGGGCTGAGCGATATAGAGGTAACCACGCTCGATGATTTCGCGCATTTGGCGATAGAAAAACGTCAGCAGAAGTGTTCGAATGTGAGCTCCGTCGACGTCTGCATCAGTCATGATGACGATCTTGTGGTAACGGATTTTAGAAATGTCGAAATCATTGCGTCCAATGCCGGTTCCGAGTGCCTGCACCAGCATACGAATTTCCTGATTTGCGACCATTTTATCCGCAGACGCCTTTTCGACGTTGAGGATTTTTCCTTTGAGCGGCAACACAGCCTGCAATTTTCGGTCGCGTCCTTGCTTCGCGGAGCCGCCTGCAGAGTCACCCTCAACAATAAAAATTTCGCAGAGCGATGGGTCTTTCTCCTGACAGTCAGCAATTTTTCCGGGCAAGCCCGAAAAGTCGAGTGCGCCTTTACGACGGGTCAGTTCACGCGCCTTACGTGCAGCAATACGCGCACGTGCTGCGTCGACGATTTTTGAAACGACTCGTTTAGCGACATCGGGATTTTCGTGAAAATACTCTGTCAGTTTTTCGTTTAAAATACTTTCAACGACTGTACGCACACGCGAGTTGCCAAGCTTGCTCTTGGTTTGGCCTTCGAATTGAGGATCGGGAATTTTCACAGACAAAACCGCCGTGAGACCTTCACGAATGTCGTCTGCCGAGAGACCTTCCTTCAGGCTCTGAGCGCCCTTGTCGTCGGTGGCGAGTGAGTTAACAACGCGTGTCAACGCAGAACGAAAACCTGTGAGGTGTGTACCGCCCTCAACCGTGTTGATGTTGTTTGTGTATGAAAAAACAGATTCCGAATACCCGTCGTTCCACTGCAAAGCCACTTCGACAGCACAGTTGTCTTTTTCAGTTTGAACATAAAGTGGCTTTGGGTGGATTGCTGTTTTGGAACGGTTCAAAAATTCAACGAACGAAAGTAGACCGCCTTCAGCTTTGAACTCAGCTGATTTGTCGGTGACTTCGTCGAAAAGTTTAATGCAAATTCCTTTGTTCAAGAACGACAACTCGCGCAAACGTCCTTGCAGGTGATCGAAACTCATGTCGGTTGTTTCGAAGATTGTGCCATCAGGCTTGAAGGTCGTACGGGTTCCTGTTTGGTCTGTTGTGCCAATGACTTGAACTGGGCCCTGAGGAATACCGCAACGGTATTCTTGAACATGGACTTTGCCATGTTTACGGACCTCGACCCTACAGTACGAGGACAACGCGTTCACAACTGATGCACCCACGCCGTGCAAACCGCCCGAGACTTTGTAAACACTGTTATCGAACTTTCCGCCTGCATGAAGAACAGTCATCACAACTTCAAGAGCTGTGCGGCCTTCAGAGTGAATATCTACTGGAATACCGCGTGCGTTGTCTGCAACAGTCACACTTCCATCCACATGAAGCGTGATTTCAATAGTGTTGCCGTGCCCAGCAAGATACTCGTCGATACAGTTGTCAACGAGCTCATAAACAAGGTGATGTAGGCCGTTAACGGAGGTGTCCCCGATGTACATGCCCGGGCGTTTACGGACAGCTTCAAGACCTTCGAGAATCTGAATCTGGCCGGCTCCATATTGAGACGATTCGCTGGACACGTTGTTGTAGGTAGGCTTGGTCAGAAAAAACATATTCGCAAAATCCTCTGTCTTCCGGCTTTCGGAAGCGCATGTGAAAGTTCTCTGGAAAGTGCGTTCAGAGCTAAAAATATACGTTAAAAAAGCTCACCCGCCAATCAGACGTAGAGCAACTGATTAAAATCGGGTCGGAACGAGCAAATAAAAGACATCCAATCCCTTTTCAGCCTCGCCCGTGATCATGACTGGTCGGTTCACATTCTCCCACGAGGCTTTGACCGTTGCTCCGGAAAGAACGTTCAAAATACCGGTCAAAAGCGTCCCGTTGTAGTTGACTACGAAGGGCTGCTCGACAGGAGCTGCGAGTTCAACAACTTCTTCGCCCTCTTTAAGGCCCGGAGTGAAGCTTTGAACATCGAGAACAGGGCCGTCGAAGCCAAGTTTGATGATGCGGTTTTTGTCTGCAAACAAGAGAACGCGGCGAACGCTCTCAAGCAAGGGTGACAAACCGATCGTGACAGAAAAATTCACCTTCTGTGGAATCGCAGATGTGTAGGGTGGGTATTTTCCTGGAATGCATTTTGAAACCATCAGATAATTTTCTGTTTCGACGGCAAAGAACAAACGCTCGCCATGCCAACGCAAACGATAATCCGCATCCGGATTCGCTGCGCACAAACGTCTCAATTCATCGAGAGCCTTTTTGGGAACAAGAACCGCGCTGTCTTCAATGTGCTCTGCCATCAGACCATCTGTGAGCTGTGCTTTAGCCAAACGGTAAGCATCGGAAGCCACGGCCTGCAAAGTTAAACCATTTCCAGAATCAGCCCAAATCAATGCTCCGTTCGCATAAAAACGAGTGTCATCGGTCGAAACAAAATCTCTGAAGGCATTTACCCAACGCTCCAGAAAATCTCCCTTAACAACGATGGACGTTCCCTCTTGCGGAACAATGACGTCTGTTTGTGTTTGATCTTGAACCAATTGAAGCTTGGCTGATGACCGGCCACATTTAACGACAAGTCGTTGGGGGAGTTCCGCAACCAGTGTGATTTTCTCTGGAGGCAATTGACGCACATACTCGCTGAGCTGCTTACCAGACACTTTCAAAACACCTTGACCTTCATATTCGGCCGCGAAGGTGTAACGAATAGACAAATTGTGACTGAGTGCGCTGACCGTCACTTGGCCCTGACCATTAAATTGAAATTGAACCCAACCGACATCTCCATCGGCCTGTGCTGCAGTCACTGCTGCCAAAGCGCCCGCAAGTCTGTCGCGATCAATCACAGCGCGAATGGACGCACCCGGCTCTCCTGAAACATCGGCACCGTGATTCAAACTGCTCATGCGTTGACTCTGCATGGCTCAACTCCTCTGATGGCTTTTCTTTTGCTGCAATGGTCTACATGAGGAAGCTTTGCGGTACAAGCGGCTTCCCCCTCTGTGCACAAGCCTCTCTACTCCTAAGAAAGAGAAGAAGATTTAATCTGAAAGGGAAGTTGAAGTAGTAGGCGGACGATTTTTTGTGGAAAACCTCCCCTAATACCGTCTATTTATCTGAAATCATTGTATTTTGTTGATTAAATTCCTGTTGAAAACCTGTGTATGGACAAGTTGAAAAGATGTTCACTGCCCGCGAACCGTGTGGATAATTCATTGCCCAACATTGAGGCACCTGAAAGTTGTCCACCACTCGTGCACAGGTGATTCACAGCTTGTCCACAGGTCTTCCACAACCCTTGAAATGCACCGTTTTCATACAAGCTTGCAAGTTATCCACAGGTAATTGTGGATAACTATGAGCATAACCTCCATAAAACCATATAATATACCAAAACAATTGAATTATTGCCTTCGTTTTACGGGAATTCTAATTGTGGATAACTTTTCCAAAACTTTGATTTTGAAAGCCCATGTTTATTGCCTTTGTGTTGACAGACTGTGGATAAGCTGTGGATACAGCCCGAAAGCGCAAGAGAGGAGCGCAAGACGTGACAAAAATCCTAAAACACCCGACCGATGACTCTCTCTCTCAGGCTGCCGAGCATTTGATTGCGGGCGGTCTCGTCGCATTTCCTACTGAAACGGTTTACGGCCTCGGCGCTCATGCTGCCAATGCCAATGCTGTTCAGAGCATTTATGCTGTGAAACGGCGTCCACCGACCGATCCTTTGATCGTGCATGTGAATTCAATCGGTCAGGCAGACGATTTAGTGGACAAGCAAAAAGCAAATGACTGGCAAAGAGCAGTTTTGCATTCTTTGGCAGCAAAGTTTTGGCCCGGGCCTCTCACACTCATTCTCCCTGCGAATCTGAAAAGCATCGCCTTTGAAGTGACGTCGTCCACGGGATGGGTTGGACTCAGACAACCAGCACATCCGGTTGCTCAAGCTTTTTTATCGGCTTGCGGTGTTCCCGTGGCCGCGCCTAGTGCGAATTTATTCGGACATGTGAGCCCTACGACTGCTGAACATGTGGCGGCAGACTTTCCGCATGTGGATAAGTTGTGGATTGTTGATGGAGGGCGCTGTGGATTTGGAATTGAATCAACAGTTGTGCGCATCAATGCGGAGGCAACTTTGGATGTTTTCCGCCGCGGGGGGGTTGGTCCAACCGAATTAGGGGACACGTTGATCAAAGCTGGTTTATTAAAATCGCAGGCTGATGTGCGCATCATTGAAAAATATAGTGCTGAGGCGTCATCACAAGCTGAGGTTGCTCCAGGGCAGCTGCTTGTCCACTATGCCCCACGTATTTACTCTCAAATGATCACCTTGAATGGTGATGATGAGTCGGCAAAAAATGAAATCAGCGCAGATGAGTTACAACGAACAATAATCATAGACTTTGCGGGTCAGTTATCCGAGCTCAGAGGTCGCGTCGGTTTTTATCGCGATCTTTCTGCATCTGGAGACCTCCGTGAGGCGGTTTTTTCTCTTTTTGACGCGTTGCGTTGGGCAGAAACGTGTGGCGAGCAAAACAGTCGATTGTGGATTTTTGATCCGCGGTCGGTGGCTCGTCGAGATGATGAGCTACTGTTGGCCCTGCAAGACAGAATTATCAGGTCTGCCTCCGGACGCGGTGCCGTTGTTCGGCTTAAACCAGATTCTGGTCGAGTTTTCGTTTCAGTTCGTTAACAATTGCTCGGGTTGAAGCGTCTTTTTCCATAAGCTCCTTCACCTTCTCAACTGCGTGCATCACTGTTGTGTGATTCTTTTTACCAAAAGCTTCTGCAATTTCGGTGGTTGCCGAACCCAAAAGTTCGCGGCTGAGGTACATGGCGATATGGCGCGGAATGACAAGCCTTTGTGACCGGTCTTGCGACATAAGTTCGGAGAGCTTGATGCCAAAATGAGATGCTACTGCTTTTTGGATTGCCGGAAGGTCAAGTGATTGCGTGGGCACTCGAATAATTCTGCGCAGGTGTGCGTTTGTCGATTCTATCGATGGTGGCGCACCGGTCATGCTCTGAGTCATGGCGAGATTGTTCAGGATACCTTGAATTTCGCGCACGTTTGATTTCACGTGTGCAGCGATATGAAGAATCACATCGCGCGTCAGTTTCAACGAAAGTGCACGGGCTTTGGTTTCAATAATTGCGACACGATCTTCGAATCCCGGGGGTTCGATATCAGCAATGAGTCCCTGCAGAAAGCGGCTTTTCAGTCGCTCTTCGATGTTAGGAATGTCTTTAGGATATTTGTCCGAGGTAATGACAATTTGCTTCTTCTTTTGAAACAAGTCGTTGAACGTGTGGAAGAATTCGAGCTGAGTTGAATCTTTGCTCTCAAGAAACTGAATGTCATCCACGAGTAGAACATCCACGTGGTTATAGCGTTTGCGAAACTCTTCTTGTTTGTAGAAACGAATCGATTGGATCAGTTCGTTCATGTAATCCACACTGGTGACATATTTAATGTTCCAGTTAGGATGCTGGCGGAGGATCTCGTTGCCAACAGAGTGTAAAAGATGCGTCTTACCAAGACCTGTTGCACCATAAATGAAAACCGGATTGGTTAAGTTTCCAGGGTTTTTAGCAATCGATTCACAGGCTGAACATGCGATTAAGTTGCTTTGGCCACGCACGAACGTTGTGAAAGTGAGCTCAGGATTGAGCGACCTGTTTGGTTCGGATGGTTGAGCGGGTCGTGAATCAAAGTCCTCCAATATGGATATTGGAGTGATATTCATGGGCGTCGAAATTTGATTGATATTCTTTGATGCCTGAAGTGTGGTCGAGCTCTTGATTTTCTCGGGTTGATGCTGAATTTGATTTTCTACTTTGGCAGTCGTGTACAGATCTGTTGCTGGACTCGGGGATTTTTGTTCGTTTCTGCCCGGTTTGGATGAACTTTTTTTGCTGTGTTCATCGGGAGCTTCAAACAAAGGAGTTGTTTCAGTGTGTTTAGACCGGGTGCGTTTAGTTGTTGTTGATGGAGCTGCATCGCTATCTGAACGCACATAAAATTCGACGTGCGCTCCCCAGACCTGTTTTGCAACTTCAATAATATCGTTCATTTTGGCGCTAACAATCAGCGCTCCGTGAAACTGACTTTTGCAATCGGCAATAATCGTTGTGCCATCAAACTTGACGGGAATGACCTGACTTGCAATCGAATGCGCAACAGCATCGCCGAGGCCAAGTGAAATGAGTCTTGCCTTGAGTTTTTCAAAGAAGACTTCCGATTTTTCTACCGACGCCATAGTCTGAACTCATCTACGTTGTGTGCTGTTGGGTGCAGGGGCCGGATTCTGCAGAGGCCAAGCGAGGAGGTCAAGTCCGAATGGGAAAACTTCTTATCTGGTTCGGAATTCTTTATGGAAATTTGTCGGCTCTTGTCGGGCTGGCTGTCATCATTGTTTGGTGGACAAAACAACCAGCCGGCCAGCAGTTCTGCACGGGTATTGGTTTGTCGGTTTCATCTTGTCGTTCAGCTCTTTTGGTTGGTGATGTTTTGATTATGGGCACAGCAACCGTCTTGAGTTTTAAGCGGTTGTCCGTCGTTCGACGCAAATTCGACGGCTCAGGCGCTGAACAGCGGCGTGGCGAATAAAGGCGGGCAGAAATGTTAAATTATTGGATGATCTTGGCTTTATCTGCACTGTCGGCCATTGTTGTCAGTCTTGGTGTGTTGTTTCAGGCCAAGGGAATTGTTGGGAATCGTCGAAGCTTTAAAGGGATAGCGCTAAAAATATTGGGTCTTTTACCCCTGTTTGCGGCCATTCGTTGGGGCCGCGATGAAATTGTCGCAATCAGCCTGACTTTCTTTGTCACCGCTGCGGTTTTTCTGATTTTCCTCTCGCTTGCACGCAACAAGCTTCTGCGCTAGGAACCCGCTGTTGTTCGTTTGTTAGATTGTAACCATCCGATTATTGGAGACACCATGAGTCGCAAGTCATATGCGTGGCTCACCACCATTGGTTCCTCGCTGTTTGCGGTCAGTTCTCTGCCCGCTTTCGCGGCTGGAGGCGGTTCACTTAAAATCGTATCTTGGTATGGAGCTTTCGCTGAGTGGCTTCATCACTCGCTTGGCCTGACCATCGAAGTCTCGCAGTTGAGTCAAATCGTTGCTTCTGGAGCAGCATTTGTCTTTGTGACCTTGTTGGGCTTAACCGCTGGCTTCTACAAGCTCAAGCCTGAATCAATGTCGGACGAAGATCTCCTTCCTCCAAAATCGTTTGGATTTCGGGCATTTGTTGAGCTTTGCTGGGGTGTCATTAGCAGCACCCTTGAAAAGATTGTCGGCGACAAGGTTTGGCATCACTACGCTCCACTTCTGGGTGGAACGTTCTTCTTTATCATTTGCTCCAACCTGACAGGTCTCGTTCCTGGTTTTCCACCAGCAACTGAATTTATCTCGCAGAACGCCGCAATGGCACTGATAATCTTCATTGCTTTCAACTACGTTGGCTTGAAGCATGGTGGTATGAACTACTTGAAGCATTTGTGCGGCCCAGTTCTCTTTTTGGCTCCTCTTATGCTTGTTATCGAAGTCATTGCTCTGCTTGCTCGGCCAGTGTCATTGAGCCTGCGTCTTTACGGAAACGTCTCGGGCGACCACATGGTCTTTTCGGTGTTTTCGACTTTGATGCGCGATTTCCACATTCCATTCATGCCTGTGCCTGCGGCGTTGTTGACTTTCGGTCTTCTCGTCGCATGTCTGCAAGCATTCATTTTTATGACCTTGAGTTCGGTTTACGTTCGTTTGTCTCTTGATACGGCCCATCACGATCACTGAGGCCGAACGAAACCGTATTTAGGCTTTGCGCGCAGCTTCCGTCTTTCTTTCCGCCCTCGGCGATCGACCAGAGCTGCATAAAGCGCGTTCGCTCTTCCAAAGGAAGAGTTCAGGGGCACGCATTCATCGACTTGATTGATTGCAACGCGTGTCATCACCCAAGTTGGGTTTTCTCCAACCGGCCGGTGAAGGGTGAGGGTGAGATTTTTATTACTGAGGTGTTTCATGAAACTTTCTCGTTTTGCATTGATCGCAGCGAGCCTTTTGGCTTCGGCTCCCGCATTCGCTCAGGAAGCAGCAGCTTCCGTTGGTGTTTGGGGTGGTGAAATCCGCGCTATCGGCGCAGCTCTTGCAATCGGTCTCGCTGTTATTGGCGGTACTGCAGCACAAGGCCGCGCAGGAGCGCTCGCTGCGCCTGGAGGCCGAGCGGGCGTGGACCCACGAGGGCGGGCTGCGGTGGCG
>CAYWSV010000055.1:9045-18361 GCA_964460155.1 uncultured Oligoflexia bacterium
ACAAGGCCGTGCAGATGCAGCTGCCAATGAAAGCATTGGTCGCAATCCTCAATCTGCTGAGAAGCTCTTCACGCCCTTGATTCTCGGCTTGGCGCTCATCGAGTTCCAAACGATTATGGCGTTCATTATCGCTATCCTTCTCGCAACTAAGTAATGAGTAAAATGCGGTGGGCATTTTGCTTGACTTTTGGGGGTGGGGTGATTAATTCCACCTCGCACGTGGAGGGTTAGCTCAGTTGGTAGAGCAAGAGACTCTTAATCTCTTGGTCCGGGGTTCGAGCCCCCGACCCTTCACCATCCCCTAAAAGCCGCCCTTTGGGCGGTTTTTTTTTGCCTTCGGGAGGTCACTCAGATCTCATGTATCGTGGCCGTTTCGCACCGACACCCTCGGGTGAACTTCATTTGGGTTCTCTTGTCGCAGCAGTCGCGAGTTTTCTGGATGCTCGTGCGGCGCAAGGCCGATGGCTTTTGAGGATTGAAGACGTCGACATTCATCGTTGTAAACGTCATTTTGAGACGGCGCTTCTGTTTGAACTCGAGCGCCATGGTCTTCATTGGGATGAATTGGTTATTCGTCAAAGCGACCGTCTAGATGCCTACAGATCGGTGCTCGAGCGTTTGCGGCAGTCTGGTCGTATCTGTCCTTTCACGTGTAGTCGGTCGTCGCTTTTAAAAATGGGATGTCAGGTCAATGCCGAAGGAGAGCTGATCTATCCCTCAATTTGCCGGAATGCTTCGATGATGCAGTGGGGAGCACGAAGTCTGTCGGAAGCGACGGGCATTTCTGTCCGTTTTAAGGTTGAAGACACGCCCGTGATTTTCAAGGATGATTGGCTTGGGCCACAAACACAGTGGGTGTCTCGGGACGTAGGAGATTTTGTTTTGCGGCGCAACGACGGTTGCTATGCATACCATTTGGCCGTTGTTGTCGATGATTTCGAACAAGGCATTACTCACATCGTTCGCGGCCGAGATATTCTGTCTCTCACAGCTCGTCATGTTTTGCTTCAACAAGCTCTGGGCTTTCCAACACCTGTTTATAAACATTGTCCTCTTGTGCAGGCAGCAGATGGGTCCAAGCTGAGTAAGAGTGCTTCTGCACAAGCATTAAAGATGACGCCGGCGGTTGAGAATCTGAAAGCCGCATTCCGTTTTCTTGGAATGCACTCAGTCTCTTCACAGGCAGGTACCTGCGAAGAGCTGCTTGCACATGCAGTGAAATTATGGCCACAGATGTCTTTTTCTAGCTGACTCTTCTGTTTTCAATTTCGGTGATGTGGTCACGCACGTTGGGGTGACCCGGAGCGAGCCTGAGACATTCTTTGAAGTTGACCAGCGCTGAGCCAGCGTCGCCCAACTTTTTATAAGCCAATCCAAGATTGTAGAAAATTGACCCCTTCATATCATTTTCTTTCAAGTGCTGGAGTGCATATCCGTAAATGCGGATTGCAGCCTCATACTGTTGCGCATTCACAGCTTGAATAGCAGCTTTGTTCAACAGCGCTGCTCTGTCTTTTTCTGACATGACATCACGCAACAAATGAACTGTGGTTTGAACCTCATTTGCATCGAGTGGAATCTGTAAAAGTCCGTCTCGCGCTGGTGTTGTAGGTGGGTAAACGTCCAGTGCCTCGAGATATGCTTTTTTCGCGGACGTAAGGTCACCTTTTTTCACGTAAACATCACCAATCAGGGTGAGTCTATCTGGATTGCTAGGGCAGATTTTGTTGGCTGTTTCGAGTATGTTGAGTGAGCCGTCGGGATTCCCCGCAGAGAACTGGACTTGCGCGAGAAGATTCATCGCACGCACGTTGTGCGATTCGACTTGTAAGACGCGTTTTGCAATCAGTCCGGCTTCATTCGGGTCACCGCCATGAAAACGCGTGATAGCATATTCAAGGCGAATAATTGGGTCATGCGGGTAGGATTGATAAGCTTCATTCACAGCGGAAACATATTCTTTGCTGGGTTTGCCAGTCTGGAAAATACGCTGTGTGTGGACCATGCGCTGGGCATCACTGCGCGCAGCATCAGTCTTTTGCAGAACGGATAACTGTTCGCCCAAATTTCCACTCATGCAAGACGACAAGCTGAACACCTGTCGAATGGCACAATCGGCAACAAGAGCGAGGGCAGGTGTTGAAATCTCGGGGCTTAGAACAAAGCGCACAACGGAAGCCAGCTTTTGGTTGCGGGCAAGTCTTTGCTGTAAGAGGTAGTTCTGACGCGTGTCAAAGCTTCTCATGTTGTGCACGAGACCCCAAGGGTTGCGGCTCAAAGCTTCGGAGAGTTCCTTACTTGTGGTGACACATTGCACCAAGAATCCCGACTTCGAAGCACCCTTCGAGAGAATGGGTTGATCGGCCTGACCCGAGAGAATTACGACTAAAGGGCCGCCGTTGCCTTGAGACATTGAACACCTCCCTCTAAGGGCTCCATCGTCATTCATGAATTAAAACTGAGTCAATTTTAGTTTTTCTGAAAAAAATAGCGATTGCAGTGTCTTTAAATTTGGCGGAATCGACCCAAAAACCCACCAATCGCTGAAAACTAGGTTTAGTTTCCCAGTCTCTGAGCCGATCTGCCTCGAAAGGTCGGTTCGGGGGGAAAGATGAAAATTTGGTCGGTCACAATCAGCCTCGCGGGCAGCCTTTCTTTTCTCGGGTGCAACTCCAAATCCGACAGCGACGTCAGCGGTATTGGCCTGCAGAAAACCGCTTTTTCTAGCAATGTTGTTGGTGTGTGTTGGGAAAATCGGAGCCTGGCCGATGTTGAGCTCAAACACTTAAGACCCGAAATTCAGCGATTTGTGGCCTCTGAATTTTCACGAACTGTGGTTCGGATGACAGGTTGGGGTGATTGTAAGAACCCTTCGCCCCAGAGGAACGAAGTCCGATTCACTTGGTGGGATCCGGGGGAAGCTCCAAACGTCTTTGTGGATGGCCAGAGTCAAATCGGCAATGGCTCCATTTACGGCCCGCGTTTGAAAGCCCTTTCACAGAAAGTCAAATCTGATGTGCGCGCTGCCCCAACACTCGCTATGAACAGCGAGGCTTGGCGCGAGTGGTTGAATTTGCGTAAACAGGACTTTGCTTTGGCTGATCTAAAGTCCAAAGTGTTGCATGAGTTCGGGCACGCAGTCGGTTTGCTTCATGAGCACGTCCGCATCGACAGCACGTGTGATAAAAAAGAGAAGCTCGAAATTCATCTGAAATATTGGCGAGATTCCGATGTGGGTCTTGCCGGTGTCATGAAGTCTATTGTGGGCACAAAAAACTTCGATGAATCTTCGGTGATGAACTATTGTCGGATTGAAGAGTTTCAGGCGACTGGAAAAGTTGTTGGATTTTCTGCGGGAGATATCCAGACAATAAATCAGTTGTACGCTGGTGCTCCCAAGGCGAATTCCACTCCGGTTGGAATCGGGAATCCGCTGCCGAAATAAAAACCACCGGTCAATGTGTTGACCGGTGTGGAATTCAGAGCAACGTTCCTAACACTCACTTATTTGTTGCTGACAGATTTGAGCAAACCATTCAGAGCATCGGTCGCGGCTTTATTACCGCGCTCATGAGCTTCCTGACTCAAAAGCGTGAGATTCATACGTGTCGTGTACATGGCAGCTCTGACAGTTTGAAACGATTTGAGTGCTGTACACGTGATGCTCGTGTCGTTTTGTTCACATTCAGCGTCATTAAGATCAACAAAACCTTGTGCACATTGCTTTGCTTCCTCTTCAGACCAGAATCGATCTGTTAAAATGAAGTAACGGCTTTTGAGATCTTCAGCGAGTTCTTTTTGATTTGGATCATCAACTATGCTCTTGACCAAACATGCGAGGGCGCGTTGTTTTCCTGCGTGTGAGTAATAGATAGCAGCAGAGTCAAGGAGTGTGCTACTGAGCGCAGGAAGAACATCTGATTGAGCTTTAAGATAGCCGTCCATTTCTGCCTGAGTCATGTACACGCTGCAGGATTTGTATTTTTCAACACCAAAAGTTTCATGTCTGCACGAGTTGAAAGTTTCTGGTCCATGACTTTCATGTCGGCAGGCTTGGTAACCCACAATCCCTGAGTTGAAAGTTTCTGGTCCAAATGAAGGATGGCGGCACGATTTGTAGAGCTTTACACCGAATTCTGGGCGCGCGCATGTTTTGGGCGTTTTGCGCAGGCAGAGATGTCTTGTTTCAACGCGAATGTCTGTAGGTGAATAGCTGTGAACGCGCGTTTGCGTGTTGGCAAGTGCAGAGTACCAAGAACCGCTTGCATATCCAGCTGGACAGCTTTTGTTCCAATCCGACCAGAAAGTTGCTTCGTCGACGCCGCACGACTCGTCGGGCTTCTCGAAAAATTCTTCAGGCCCACATGGCTCGCCTCTAGACTCACGAAAGGTCTTTACACCGAATTGCGGATCATCTTTGACGATGGGTTGACAAGCTGCACTCGATCGTAGGTGGTATTCTTTAACGCTACACAATGGATCAGCCTTTATGTTGTAGGATTCCACACCGCACTCCGCAAATCGTCCTGTTTTCTTTTCGATGGGCTTGATCGATGAAATTTCAGTTGATCCCAGCCGCTTGATTGAACTTTTTGGAAGAGTCCCCTTTGGTTTTTCTTGAGGCGACATTTGGTTTGGTGTTTGACCTTGAGGCTGGAGCGAGGTGATGGGTTGATCGGTGTGGCTTCCACATGCTGTTAGAAACAGAGCACAGCTCAGTGCAAAATAGGCGGTGGCTTTTTTGAATGACGAACTTTGGGTCAGACGCATGGCTCATGATCCTAAGAGAGTGTTTTTGACATAGCCGTTGTGGCTGTTGTTCCAAATGCAGAGCACGAGCCGTGCCATCTAATAAATTCAATAATATTCGATTTGAAGATCGAACTTGAGTCAGTGATGAACTGAAAATCGGCCAGATTGGACGAAAACCAGCCAAAAGAAGTCCAAAATTCAGGCCAGTCAGAGCGAGCTTCGAGAATCATGAGAAAATTTTTTTGGCACAGTTTCTGCTGTAGGCGCGTGATTCCAGCCCTGTTCACTATGGAGACTTTTCATGCTGCCTCGAGTTCCTCGTCCAAGACTGACGAAAATTATCATTCTGACGACTCTGTCGTTCTCATTTTTGCCCTTTGATACTTATGCCCAAGTGGCAGAAAATGCGCCTTCATCCGCGGCTCCTTCCTTTAAGGAACGCTTTGAACGGCTAAAAAAAGAAATCTCAGCAATAAAGACTGAAACTGATCAGGATCTCCAAACCATTGAGACCCTCAAGGAAGCTATGAAATGTCTGGATGTCGTTCATCACGCGACCACAAACCTGACGCGTAATCTACACTCGTTAAGTTCGCGCAGTGAGGGATTTTCATTTTCTGAACAGGCGAGTGCGATTGCGAAAGATCATCAGAATTTTTTCGATGCATTGAATGACTTTTCAAGAGCAAGCTTAACTCTGGTCAAAAAGTCAGATGGCACTCTGGTTGTGGACAACATCCAGTTGCATGATGTTTTACAAAGAGTTGCACTGAGCGTCACGGATCTTGCAAAGCGCTTCGAGGATCAAGCGGCAAAAGAAGAGTCAATTTTAGGTAAACTCTCTGCCAAAATTGTGGAACTCAATCGCGCAATTTATGAGGCCGATGCGAACATTCAAAGTGTGCAGCGTTGCGCCCCCGCGCTGTTTGAAAAAACTCAGAGACTAATTGCTGATGCAAAGAATGCTTCTCAAACATTGAGTCTTTCGCGGAGTCATGTCGCTGAACTTCAAAAGAGGCGAGCGCTTTTCTTGGGCGCACTTTCCTCGAGTATTCAAAGTAAAATTGTTGCACAGCTTGCGGTTGCTTCCGGTCAATCTGCAGATGCGCTTTTGAGTGGAATTCAGAGAACACTCGCTGAACTTCAGTTGCACACTGAGGTTGAGAGGTGGTGGTTTAAAGAAGTTCTTGAAAATGGACCCGCACGCGGTTTTCTGTTGGGTCAAAACAGCAATCCACTCAAGGCGGCAGAGGCCCTGACTTTGGCGATTGCAACAACCGACGCATACATCGCTGCAGCGAACGAACAAAAATTAGACACGACTTCCTCACGCGCGCAGATCAGTCTTTCCGCACTGGAGAGTCGTCTTTACCAACGACGCAATGCACTCGGTCATTGGCTTTCACAGGCTAATCTTTCACTTCAAAAAAATGCTGCGAAATAATCCGGAGTTCAACATGAGTCTTGAGCATTCTCCTTTTAAAAAAGTATTTTCAGCCGGATTGGCTTGTCTCGTTCTTTTCAATACCTCGTGCGGGTTTCGTGTATCTCCTTCGGCACAAGACTCTGACACGCGGGTTTTGGGTTGGCTGGAAAATGTTTTGGGTGACAGAACGCTGGAAAATAGAAACGTTGAACGGCAGCGCGATCCAGAGGGTTATCGGTTTATTCCTGGTCCCACTCAGAAAACCGAAAGTCATGAATGGTCCTACTCATCACCTCGGGATCGATCGGGTCCAGATTCAAGCTTTCCATCGAGCTTACCCGAAGTTCACGCAGATCTTCAGCGTGGAGGCGAACTGATTGATGAACAGAGACAGTATCTCGCCGGTCATGCCGAGCGGATGGCTGAAGTGCGTGCCGCTTGTCGAATGGTGGGGTGTGATGGCCTTGAGGGTGTTGACGAGGGGGTCTTAAAGGAAGCGAGAGATTTCGTGCGCATCGACAAAGCCGATCTTCCACCAGACCGGCGTGCGGAAATCAAAACACGTGAAGATGTGCGCCAAGAGCTTGAGCGACTTGAAAAAGAGTTGCAGCAGGAAAAGAACAACTGGGAAAAAATTAGAGTTTCAACTCAGGAGAGACGGTCGCAAACGAGGGCTCAGCATGAAGAACTCACTGACAAGGTTGCTCAAGCAATAGATGCAGCCGCCCAATCAGCTGCTGAAGAATTGCGGATTTCTGAAAGGATTCGCAATGGGCTTATTGATGCACATAACGCCGGCATTTATAAGGTCTATTCAACCTTGGGCATCGACCCTGCCGTTGGTTTTGATTCGGGACACGCAGACGCTGACAACGAGTTGATTCCAAGCGTACAGGAGGCCAACCGTCTCCAAAAATCAAACTCACTTCTGCGCACAAAAGCAACGATTCCTTCACTCAATGAGAGTGCAGACGGATTAGTCCAACTGGCTCGCAACAGCGCTCTGCGTGGCGATTTGGATGCGTTTGATCGGCGCATTGAGGCTGCTCGTTCGTTTGCATGGGCGTCCCAACACAGGGGACCGGTAAACGAGCCTGCATTGTCGGCGGCTCAGGATCTCAGCCGCGCTGCTCAAAGTTTGGAATCACAGGGCCTCGTTTCACTCGCCGATCATGCCATTGCGAAAGCTCAGGATCTTCTTCGGGTGGGTCTTGACCTTGCGCGTTTCAATACGGCAGTCGACGTGTCGCTGAGTGTGATGGAAGCCTTTTCAGGCAAAACCTTTGATTTCGATGACAAAGGCCAGCCATTTTTGCGCGACTGTAGCGCATTGGAACGCGGGTTCGCTATCGGAACACTGGCGCTTGGCACGGTGGCTGTTGCCTCGGGGTCGGCTCCTGTTTTTGCGGCCGTGATTGCTGCTGGCGGCGCTCAGAAAATATTGAAGGCCTTCAAAGAGCACGCGTCCATCGCGGCGGGTGCAGACGCGGGTCGACGGATTTTTGAAGAGACGGTGACCGTTGCTAAAGACATTGATCGCGCAGCGCCAACACTCATGGCACATACTGCGCTGTCTCCCTACGCCAAGAAACATATATGGCACGGTGAAATTCGGGTGAGCCTTGATAAGACCAAGGTGCGTATTGACGGTGGGTTGCACACGCAGGAAGGATTGAGAAATTATCTTTCACAGGCACCAATTGAGAATGCTCCCACTTCACGTGAGATGTTGCCCAACGGTGTTGAGCGAGTCGTGTTTCCGGACAGTGCGCTGACAGGGAGTGAAAAGAGTAAGCTCGAAAAAGCTGCTTCATATGGAATTGGCACGTCAAATGGAAAGACGATTTTTCCGCACTCTTGGACGCCGGAAACTCTCGAAAAGGTCATCGATTTGGCGAGGACTGATGGAAGAACAATTCGTATTGGCGAAAAAGGATTTAAGAAAGAGGTTATATACGAAGGTGTGACCGTCACGGTGAATTTTGGAAAAGACGGGCGACCCAATAGTGCATTCCCAAGTTGGAATCAGGGAAAAAATTAATGTTCGTTTTTCACTGGAGAGATAATGAATCAAAAACTTACACATGAGCAGGCAATAGCAAAGTTCGTAGGATTCTATTTGGAATACTATTGTTCTGGTTCTGAAATGTCGGCCGCTGAATTTGAGTTTGCAGCCGAACTTCCGCCTGAACCATTTACGGAGGCGCAGTTGAAACAGATCTTCTCGCAGGCTCCCGATGATGAGGTGCTTCAAGGGTTTATGACAATTTTTGCAAAAGGCCGACGCGTTGAGATTTTGCCCTATGCTCTTCGCTCGTTTGAAACAGCTGCAAAACTACACGCGAAGCTCCGCTATGCGGCGATTGTTGCTCAACTCGGAGAAGAATCAGGTTATCAATATATCGAGTCTGTTTTTCAGCGCTTTATGAATCAGGATGAAGACATGAAAAATTTCGATTTCGAGGAGTTTGTATACCTGTTCGATGAAATTTTAACGAATGAACGTGGTCAGGAAATGATTGCGCGCTTTCGCAAAGAAGCAAACTATAATGTTGTTTGGGAGACACTCGAGGTGCCAGATGTCGAATAATAAGAAACCCTCAGCTTTCTGTGAGGAGATTGTGGATAATCCGAATTCGAAGAGCAGACAAAGACACATCGCGTCTTTAAGTGCCATCCAAGGTCTATCGGGGTATGATTTTGACTCAGGAAACGTATATTTCGAGGCAATTTCGGACTTGGCAGTGAGTCTACCCAAAGAGCCTTTCTTGAAGAGCGAGTTGGAGCATTTGCTTTCGTCTTCAAAGAGTTCCTATGAAACTCTGAAGTTCTTTATTATTTTCGCTAAATCAAATCATACAGAAATTGCACCATACGTTTTGAACTTCTTTGAGAAGAGTGATTCGGTAAAGGACAAGCTTTCTGCTGCAGCTGCGCTTGCTCAACTCGGAGAAGAATCAGGTTATCAATATATCGAGTCTGTTTTTCAGCGCTTTATGAATCAGGATGAAGACATGAAAAATTTCGATTTCGAGGAGTTTGTATACCTGTTCGATGAAATTTTAACGAATGAACGTGGTCAGGAAATGATTGCGCGCTTTCGCAAAGAAGCAAACTATAATGTTGTTTGGGAGACAC
>CAYWSV010000056.1:0-18159 GCA_964460155.1 uncultured Oligoflexia bacterium
GCAGCGGCTTGCCATCGACGTCACGCACCGTGCCGCGGGCAAACAGAGGGGTGCCTGCTCGAGGTGTAAGATTGGACAGCTGCTCTGTGGGCCGTCCCTGAGAATGAACTGCAAATGTTGCGTCGGAGACCTGTGTCCCGCACGCGGCGGTGACTGTGCTCAGCAGAATCATGACCCCATGTTTCACCGGCGAGACTCCTCCGTTTTTGGAAACATTCGAGGGGTTATGCAGGTTTATCGCGAACGTCAAGCTGTATTTGGAAATTTCCGTAAACAGCCGCACAAGCAATCCGCAGGACTCTTCAACGAACGTTTGCCAATGATCAGATTCTTCAATTGCGTGCGCAATGCATTTGTCTGAATGTCCGCACAGGCCGGCTTGGAAAATAAAATGCTCTAACAAGGAGGCGCAAAATGAAGGGACATCACATTTTGATGGCCGGTTTGGCCGTGTCTACGGTCATTTCCGTTGCTGAAGCATCTGCTGCTGCACGCACTGAAGTACACGACTGCAATTTGAAGTACACAAAAAATGCAACAGCGGTGCCCGACAAGGCACTTGAGCAGTGTCTTTCTGCAGTTCAAAATCGCAAAGAAGACGTTGAATACTTTCATATTCTCGCTGGCACGCATACCACTGGAAAGCATGCCGCTAACGTAAAGCGTGCTGATTTGCGCATCGAAAATCTTAAAAAGAAATTGGTGGCAGCATTTCCAAGCGCACGTATCGATTCAATCAATGCCGGTCCAAGCCGCCAGTTGGGTGATTCGGTCCGCTTGAGCTTCGTTGCTCTAACGCCCGAAACGAAGGCAGCAATGGCAGAAGAGTCCACTCCTGTAACAACCGAAGAACGACGCCTGCATTCAACAGCAGGAGCGGGTTCTGTTTCTGGCGAGCCTCAGATCGAACCAGCAAAAGAGGCTGAAGAATTGCCACGCGTTTCGGTTGGCCCAACTGTCAAGGCCGAGGCCGAGCGTGAAAACTTCGCACGCGTTGCTGCTCGTCTTGGACAAGATGCTAATCGTGATTTGGATGAATCATTTCCGGCTATCGGTCTTGAGATTGCCTACGTGCGCCCGAATACTGGAGTGCAAAATCTGCGCACGGAAATCGGCGGCACAGCTGCTTCCATGTCCAAGGGTGAAAATCTCATGAAGCAAGCAAGTGCTCATGCCATTTTGGGAGCCGGCTTCAACATGAGCGGAATTATTCTGGGTGCACGCGCCTTGGGTGGAGGCGTGTGGGATGAAGAAAATAAATGGCGCGACGACTTTGGAGGCGAAGGGCGTTTGGGCTTTGAAAACAAAACATATTCAATTTTTGCAGGCGTGGGACGCACACAGAAAACATCACGCTTCGGCCTTGATGTTGGTGTGATGCTCTGATTATTGCTCCAGACCCGATGCAACTCTGAGGTTGCGTGCGGCCTGAGTGGCACTTGGACATGGTGCCCCTGGGCGTTTACCCAAACGTCGCAGCACGCCCTCGGAGTTCTTTCCATCACCTAAGCGGGTCAGGGCAGTGAGTTCATCTGCAGTGACCATGGCTTCTTTTTCGATATCCGAAACTGCAGCAGCAAATTCATCGAGGAACTGCTTATCTGCTTTAAAAAGTGGTGGCGGTTTCTCGGTGTTTTCTGTCCACAGGTTGACCGATCCCTGAATCGCAGCCGAGATGACTGTGACAAGTCCAGTCACGCAGGCGAGTCCCATAACACGCGATGTCGAGGGATTTCGGAAGCAAAAATGGTGAGCTTTATTAAAAACACCGTAGGCCGAATTGACCAGAACATTGCGCGGACCAGCGAGCTTGTTGACAAGTGCGCCGTTGCGGAATTTGGCAAGTGCTGAATTTTCGGTTACGCGCGCCCAAAATGCGAGAGCTTTTTCACGGCTCGAAAGTAAATCTTCTGCGCTCATTCCGCCAAGACGATCATTCAGAAATGCCTGACTTGCAATTGTACCGCCAACCGTAGCCACGTAAACGGGGTTAGACGTGAGGCTCGAGAAATTACGTTGACTTGCTTCGGTCAAACGTTGACGTGTGTTGTCATAAAGAGCACGCATGTTACGCAACAGTGGGTCACGTTTCATTGCTCCAATCAACGCAGGCGTGGGGACGTAGTTGGGTGTGATAAGTTCGGCACCTTCAATTGCATCTGCCTGATCGGCTGGAAGACTCAGATTCACTGTGTCTAGATCGATTTTTCTTTTGCGACTGTCACTGGCGCGAACCATGTACCAACACTGGCCCATTTTTTTGAATGTTGTTGTCACTGCATCGGATGTGTCGGACGCGCTTGTGTCAGCATCGCTCGATGCAGCCGGAGAGCTTGCGTCAGGCGAACCGGGATTAGCTGCAGTGATGGGTGGAGTGTTCGGATTTGCAGGCGCTGCATCGGCAATCGTGTCGTTATACGGGAGAAGCAAGGCCTGAATCTTGCCGGTGGTCGAGTCCTTTTGAACGAAGGTGTTATTTTTGGACAGGAACAACTGACAGCCGGTCAGGGTGGCCAGCACCACAAGAGACAGTGGCGCGGCGCGCAGTGCAAACTTGGCTGTATGGTTTGGCATTATTGGGCTCCTGCAGGCGATGCGTTTGCCTACAGAATACCCAATCCCAAAGCGTCGCGCACCCGTTGGCGAACTGTCGCTGCGATTTGTCGTGCCCGCTCGTGCCCCGGACTCAGAAAACGAGCCACTTCACGAGGACTATTGATATAGTGCTCGTAGAGTTCCCGTTTGGTACCAAAAACGCGCTCATGCTCATCAAACAGGTCTTTTTTGGCATGACCATACCCGTAGCCCGTACCTTTGCGCAGTCTTTCTTCCATGTAGCTTATCGATTCTGCTGAACCGAAGGACTTTAGAATCTGGAAGACGGCGCAGGTTTCGGGGTCTTTGGGATCATCCAGCCCTTTGGAATCGGTTTTGATTTCCTTGCAGCGTTTTTCGATGTCTTTTTTGGGTGCGAAGAGTGGCAGGTGGTTTCCGTAGCTTTTGCTCATTTTGCGCTCGCCGTCGGTCCCAATCAGAAGGGGGGTCTCCTGAATTTGGGCTTTGGGTTCAAAAAGAACAGGATGGCCCACGGCATTGTTGAAAAAACGCACCATATCGGAAGCGTATTCGAGGTGTTGTGCTTGGTCTTTGCCAACAGGAACAAGCTGCGCATCGAAGGTCACAATATCGGAGGCCATCAGCACAGGGTAGTTGAACAGTGCTGCAGTGGGCTCTTTGCCGTTTGCAACGGCGTCTTTGTAGGCATGTGCTCGTTCAAGCAATCCAACTGCACTGACACACGACAGATACCATGCGATTTCCTGAATTTGCGGAATCTCGCTTTGCACGATGCACATGTTCTTTTCGAGCGAAAAACCCATGGTCAGATAGGTTGCCAGCAGTCCTGCTGTTTGCTTTCCAGGCTCGAGCATTTTGGCGCGGTCGGTCAGACCATGCCAGTCCACGCACATAAGGATGACTTCCTTTTGCTCATCGTGAGAAGCTTCGACAGCAGGTCGTATTGCACCGAAGTAGTTTCCAACGTGCAGATCGGCAGTGGGTTTAGCTCCCGTGAGAACACGGGTCCGGCCGACCGTATGAGTGGTGTGCGCGGGCTGGGGTTGAGTCATCTAAAAACTCCCGTATTGGAGCTGAGGCCAAGAAGAAACATCACAGTCACAACTGCCAGCATAAGTCGCGTGAGTCCGGCTGCGGGCTGCTGAGTTCTGCGTTCCTTGAACATTCTCACTTTGGCGAGTGCGAGGAGTACAATCAACAGCAAAAACTTCGTGTGAAATATAGGTGCAGGGTAGGCACGGAAATTGGGCATCCATTGAATGATTCCCAGTGATGCAACGGCAACCACAGCAACCATTTGGTAGAGCCCAATCCACTTGCGCCACCGGCTGATGAGCTCTGCGGGTTGGAGGATCTGCGAGTTGCGCGAGCGCAAAAACAAACTGTCAGCCAAAACAGCTGCAAATAAGGTTGTTGCAAGGAAAGCGTGCAGAAAAATAATCATGATGTTCCGACCTCTCGTTGAATCTCGGGGGCGTAGAAGTTGTGTCTAATCGGGCGGTCACGGATGAGCAAGTCTCCACTGGCCCGTGGGGGACTTTATGGGAGTTCATGGGGCGGAAAAGTATTCTTGGGGGTGGATTCGGAATTTTTGACACACCTGCCGTTGAAGATTGGGGTAACGGTGTGAAATGATAACGGCAAACGTGAGCCGGAGGCCACAGTTGAGAGGGGATACCGCACCATGACACTCACCAAAGATCGTCTTGTCGAGATCATCCGCCAGCGGACTCAGTTCTCGTCACAGGAGGCCAAAAAGCTCGTTGAACTCATGCTCGAAACGATGAAGGGCAAGCTTGAGCAAGGTGAGGAAGTTAAAATTTCCGGCTTTGGAAAGTGGACGGTGAAAAGCAAGCAAAGCCGCCCCGGCCGCAACCCTCATACAGGCGAACGGATCGAGATCTCGGCGCGACGAGTCGTGACCTTTCATCCGTCCGAAAAATTGCGCGAAGCGGTCAAGAACGCCAATCTCGACGATAGCAAAGTGACTATTGTTGGTCCGGGTATGAAGGATGATGATGACGACGATATTTGAGTCGTTGAGGTTTTAAACCAGAGCCTTTCTGAGGCGGTTTAGTCCTTGTCACCTAACCATTGACTGACTGGAGCTTTGAGCGCGGCCGATTCGCTGCGCTCATTTGCTTTTTTCACATAGTGCGCAGTTGTTGTGATTTGTTTGTGATTGAGCAGCGACTGAATAAATCCAAGCGGAACGCCTTGTCTGTGTAATACGGTGGCCACCGTAGCACGTGCGCTGTGTGGGCTGAGCGTTTTATTGATTCCAGCAGAAACCGCTGCGCTGCGGATCATCGCAAAAACTGCGGTTTGCGAGAGTTTAACCTTTTTGTTTGCGGTTTGAACGCGGCTGAATACGAAGTCATCAGGTTTTAATGAGCCGCGGCAGGCTTTAAGGTATTCATTTATCACCTCGGCGCAGGCTTGAGACACAGCCACAACGTGTTCTTCTCCACCCTTAATGACGAAACGCAATTTGAATTGCGGCGGGTTGAACAACAGGTCGCCCACACGCAGTTCACACAATTCATCAACTCTCATTCCCACAGAAAAAAGTGTGTGGATCACAGCAAAGGCCAACTGCGCAGATTGCCATTGTCTCTTGGCATGAGCCCCATCGGGTTGCTGAGCAGCTCGGTTTTTTAGGGTTTCGAGCAGTAAAACGGTTTCCTCTTCATTTAACGCCTGAGTCGATTGTGTGCGCACAATGCTGGGGCGTTTGAGCAGGCGGCATGGGTTATTTTCGATGACACGTCGCTGCTCGCAAAATTTAAAAAAGGAGCTGAGGCTGGCCAGTTTACGTGCACGAGTGGAAGATTCACTGAATTGTTCGAGCCAGAGCAAGATGTGTTTTTCGGTAATGGTTTGCATCTGTTTCGAAAGGTCAACGCCTCTGATGCTCCACGCAGAAAAAAAAGAATCTATATCAGAAAAGTAGTTTCTTCGTGTGTTGAGGCTTTCGAATTGGAGGAGGAAATGTCCAACGAGTTCCGCGGGAGCAGAACTTTGGTCGGGCTGTATCCAGCGCTCGGTCAGTGTCGATGTCAACGACTTCTGCTGAACCCGCATAGCGTTTGCCTCGATGTTCCTGATAACTAAATGAGTCTCCATTGGTTTTAGCACAGCAATGCATGAAGAGTTAAATCTTTGCCTGAGATCTTCCGAAGCCGTTCAAAACTGGAGGAAGGTACTGTGAAATTTCTGATACATAGCGGATTTTTAGTGTGGTCGAACGTTTGGCTCCTCTCGAGTGTGTTCGGATGTGCGTTTGAGGAAAAACGGACAAGCGAAAAGACGTACACAGAAACCTGTGTGAACGGACGATGTACAAGTACGACAACAACATCCGAGTCCAAGCGATCGGGTTCCACGTCGTCTACGAACACAAGCGATTCAACCTTTGAGACTGAAGGCGGGACAATCACGGTGGGCTTGCCGGGAGTCCCGGGTAGCCCTATTTCGGGTTCTGTTTCGGTCGTCAGCACCGGAGGTGAAATTAAGATCAATTCCTGCGCAGAGACCATGGCGCCTGTTTCGGCATGTGTTGATTCCGGAGCAGGAAATGTGATGATGCCCAGACATTTGGGTTGCACCGCAAGTGGGGCTCATGTTTGGGTTTGTCGTGATATGCTTTCGGGTCCTCCTCCTTATCCAGTGATTGCGTGCAATGGATTACTCTCATCGAATTGCAGCCGAATCGGACAACAGTACTAAGAATCGAACAACGCGATGGTCAGACGTCTGAGACGTGCGCCATCGTGTTTTTGTTGAGCCAATCTTTCAACCCCATGAATGGCATTGCGGATTTGATTTGCCCTATGATTCCTTCGTCAGCATATAGGAGGAGTCATGTCTCAGATTGATTCTCAAGCGATAATTTCAGCATTAGCTTACCCCCTGAGCATTACCTTGCTGATTGGTCTTGTTTGTATTGGTGTTCTTCTGCGCGGCTGGGTCCGCTTGATGCAGAATAAACAGGAAGCAAAATTCTCGGAATTGCAAAATCATCAAAAGTCTCTTGAAAATCAAATCGCCCGTCAGGGAGACGCCTTAGCCCAACGGGTTGAGAGTTGGAGTCGTGATGTTCATGCTCAACTCGGTGGGCAATCTCAGCAATTGCGCACGATGAATGATGCGGTGGGGTCGCTCAAATCCGCACTTGTTGTTCCGCATCTGCGCGGACGCATTTTGGGAGAAACGACACTCGAGCGTTTGCTCGGAGATGTTCTTCCTCCGCATGCGTACTCTTTCCAGTATCAGATTGGCGAAGGTCGAGCAGATGCCGTGATTCGTTTTCCGCACATCGGTTTAGTGTGTCCGATTGATTCAAAGTTTCATTTCGCAGGAGCTCAGATTTTGCTTGAGGGACATGCTGATCCTTCTATTATGAGCGACGCCCGCAAGCAGCTTGCAACGGCATTAAAAGCAAGTGCACGTGACATTGCCCGAAAATACATTCGTCCTGAATTAGGAACGACCGATTTTGCATATCTTTTCGTTCCATCTGAGGCGATTTTTCAAGAAATTCTTCACGATATAGATTTGTGGCAGTCGTTGGTCGATGAACGCGTGTTGGTTGTGTCACCGCATACACTTTTTGTTGCGCTGCAGCCGCTCTCACATGCTATTCGATATTATGAAATGTCGGCTGGCGTAAATGAGAAGATTCGCCTGCTGCAAGATGCTGAAAAGCAGTTGAACCAAATTTCCGAACAGGTTGAAGAGCAACTGCAAAAAGCTTTGCGTGGAATCGAACAGACCCGAAAGCTTGTGCGTGGTTTGCAGGAGCTTGCTCAATCGGTGAGATCAGCATCTCCCGGCGAAGAGCAAGCCTCTGAACTCACCCATCTGGATTTATATATTCTGCCTCGAAGCGAGCATCGAGCTGTCGGTATCCTTTAGTGTTTTTGCAGCTCGATCAGAAGTGTTAAATTAATCGTGTGTATCCACCGAACCCCTCTAGAGTGGGCAGGACGACGTCCACTTGGGGGGTAAATTGATGTTTAGGTCAATAAATCTGATAAAAATTGCGCTTTGTGCGGTTGTTCTGATGCCGGCGACGGGTTTCGCAAAAGTACTTAAGGGCGGGCAACACAACTGTGTTTGCGTGGTTGGCAAAAAGGGATACAAGCTGGGAAATTGCGCTCCAAGCATTCCCTTGCAGTGTCCGGACTCACCGAAGGATAAGATGGTTGCTGTCCAGTCCTCGTGTAAGAATTCGCGGAGTACCTGCTTTTGGGGACTTAAATAATCTGGGACATGTGTCCCGAGGTTTCAAAGAATCCTCAGACGGTGCGGGGTGGTTTCGTTTTGGGTGCGCGTAGACCGGCCCCGGCACTTTCACGCAACAGAGATTTTGTTGCTTCTTCGCATTGTCCGATGAGGTCTTGGCCCATCCAACGGGTTAACGCAAAACCAAGACCGGCCGAGGCCATATTGCCCACGACAGGAACCCACTTGGCTAATTCTTTTCCTGTCATGCGGGTGGCCTGTCGCTTGAGCATAGAGAGAATGAATTCGCGCGTGCCATAAGCAATGAGGCGATTCACGAGTGTGACCTGTGCAGAGCTCATGGGTGTGCGGCGCAATTGCTTGCGCATATGTTCTTCGTCGAGTTTGTAGCAACGTAAAATCCATTGATTCATCTTCATGAGAATAGCTACGTCGGCAACAATATCGGCCCCGAAAATCGGATTGAAGCCATTGACTGCGGCCATGCCTGCAAACAATGTGACGTGTCGTTCTGCGACTTCGCGTTTTCGGCGCAGTTGTTCTTCAGTATATGCCTTTACAGCGAAAACAAATTTGTCGCGCCGAGCATCATCGAAGTCCTCCAAAAGAGAATCGGAAAATGCTGGAAAATCGAACGCCTTTGGATTGCGGTTTGAGATGAGCCAGCAGTGATGATTGATTCCGAATTTACTCTCAAGGTCAGTGCGCAATTTTGGAATGACAAGTTCTGGGGATATTCCGTCGTGAACCGCATTGTCGATATCTTGATCGACCATCGTTCTGACTACGTGAATTTTCTTGCCAGTCCTCGATTTCAATTCGTTGAGAAGGTCAAGATCGCTTTCCAATATGCGCTTCGCAACAACCAAAATAAAGGCATCATATTTGGTGATTTGAATTGTATCGAGATACTCGTCGAATGGAAAACGGGTCGTTCCGCCTCCGGGTAAATCGACGAAGATGAGACCGTTGATATTAAACTCTTGTGCCTTCGTCGTGGTTTCAACGGCTCCAGATGCTGCAACACGTTCACCCACGAGGGCGTTCATCAAACTTGATTTTCCTGTTCCCGAACGCCCCAGCAAGGCAATGCGAACCTGTGTGTTTTCGAGCGTTCGGAGTTCATCCTCGAAGCGTTCCGAGGCACCCTGACCACTCAGAAAATCTCTGACAAGCTGAAAGACATCCATGTTTCATTAACCCTAATCTGGCATCCAAGGTGTTGGCAGAAAGCTAATTAGTTGCACCTCTAAAAACGACTCGTCAAACGAATTGAAGCCTTTAAAAATTTGATTTGCTGCAACTTTCAATCTCAGTGGAACAGGGAATTCGTTGCGCTTGAAGAGATCAATTGTCGAAAAATAGAGCCAGAGAGCATGTTCATATTGCGTGCGTTCCGTTGTTTTCATCAAGGTTTCATAGTTACCAGATAACGAACCACTCAGACGATCGCGTTCATGTCTCTTGAACATCAATCTGTATTGAGGCTGGAACCAGTCGAGTGTCCACTGCGCGACGCCTGTGACTTCCCAGCTCAGTCCGGTTTTCACATTGACTGGCGTTCGGCGTGAGGCAGAAATGATCGTCTCGTCACTTATGGGAATACGCATAGTCTGGCGCGAGGGAAGATAGGCGGTTGTATTGGCCTCCAATCCCAAAGAAAAATTTTCGAAATTCAGCGTTGGAGATAATCCAAGACCAAAACCCCAAGTCCCATTTCCGATTTGAACATCCGACAGAACATCGGGATTATCGACGTGTCCGGCGGGTGCGCTGGCAAAGATTTCGGCTTGAAGAAATGCTTTCGCGCCTGCAATATCGACACCCTCCGACGGCAGAAGGTCGGTTGCAAAGCCGAAAATGACATCAGCAAAGTTTCTGTAGCGCCAACTATCAACGCCAGTGTATTCGGCTGCCTCGATACTTGCTTTAATATCGCGCTCGCTGAGTTGTGAAGCCTTAGCCAGACCGTCTTTCAGTTCAGTATAGGCAAGCTCGCCGAGCTCATCTCGAATCGAATTGGCATTGTTTTGGCCCGTGAGGGCAAAGGTTGTTTTAACCTGAAGATCAACAATTGGCGCTGCCACGTAAAGAGTATTTCCTCCCGATAAGCCGAGCGCTAATCCGAAGTATTGAATGTTGAGTTTGCCGCTGCCGCCGACATTGAGTGTTCCTAAATTCAGACGACGCACAAGACTTGAAGAACTCTCGGGGTTTGGATCGTAGCGTTTGAGTTCTTCGGCCAACGATTGAAGTTTAGCACCTCCTTCGCCGCGCAAGAGATGCTCGCCATCAAAGTTCAGCTGAGCTTTGCTGGTGAGCGGAGTGCGCACTCCAGAAGAATTCCATGTCTTTGTCTGATCTGTGTAGGTCCGGTGAGCTCCGATAACGGCGAGCACTCCTTGTGGAACAACGCCGGCAAATTGAGCGAAGCTTGCCAATGGAAAAAATGTGGAGGAAAGGACACAGAGATTCAAAATTGATTTGCATTTTTGGGATGTCATTGCAGAACGCTCTCTTCAATTGTCCGCAATTTGTTGGCGATATCGGCTGAAATAGCTTTTAGCTCTGTGGTTATTGCGGTTTCCGGATATTTTTCCGCAAAAAGATCACAGGCTGATTTCATCCAGATCAAGGGTGTTATTGGCTCCTTTGCTGGATCAGAGGGAGCGAGCTCTCGCCAACGTTGAGCGAGTCCGTTGGCCAATTGTGTGATGCGTCCACGCAGGTAAATGCTTGGCATCATGGTCGACTCAA
This sequence comes from uncultured Oligoflexia bacterium, assembly GCA_964460155.1. Taxonomy (GTDB): domain Bacteria; phylum Bdellovibrionota_B; class Oligoflexia; order Silvanigrellales; family Silvanigrellaceae; genus RFOM01. Next base: position 10,582 of record CAYWSV010000056.1, read on the forward strand.
CTGACGTTAATGCATGCAGAACTTGTGCGTGGTCGCGCAAAGGAAGTTCGCCCTGCGCGCGTTCAACTGGGTTTAAGTATAGACTATAGGATTGACCGGTTGTGTCTGATGGCAATGTTGAACGCGGAGCAATAAGTTCGCCCAAAATCGTTTGAACAATAAGTTGTGCACCACGTTGCAATGACATTGGAGCACTTTTGAGCTGTTTGGCTGTCTCGCTCGAGACATTGAGGTCGCTGACTGACTTGAGCTCTCGCGTCCAACTGCTGAGTGCAAGAAGTAACAGACTCAACGATTGAGGATCGGCTTTTTCACGCACCGAATAAGCCACTCCACCCACCTGTTCGCCTGAAATATAGGAGCGAATCATGCGTGTATTTTCGTCGATAAATCGACCACTCAGCAGTGCATCGAGTGCGGGCAAAATGAGCAGCGAGAGCTGATAAGAGTCATCTGGAATGAGTGCGGGAAAGTATGTCGTAAATGGGCCGCGATTCAGTGGACGAAGTCGGTTGAGTAAACGGGCTGAGACCCACCATTGGACAGCTTGTTCAGCCAGCAGGATGGGTGCAGGAATCCACGTCCAACGTTCTCCACCGTAGCGGGCCAAATTCAAAGATACGTTGCTATTCAATTTTAAGTCGAGCTGTCCGCTGGGGAAACGGACTTGATTGTATGTGGTTCGCGGGTCAAAAGGTCCCGGATTATTGATTTGAAGGTCAACAGGAAGAGTCAGTCCACCCCACGAATTTCCACTTTCAGAACCAGCAAGACCATACAAGTATTCAGCTTCAGCCAGACCTCGCAAAAACTCATGCCAGAGCAGTCCAGCATCCTTTGATCCGGCGCGTTCGCTACTCCATGGCCCACCATGTGAGGTGAGCAATCCCCAGCGTGCGAACACATCTATCAATCTGACCGTACGTCCCGATGCTGGCGGCCGTGTGGCTGGCAGCGGGGGAAAGGCGTCGAGTTGAAGAACAGGCAGGTTGCTTTGTGCGGCCCAAGCCGATTCTGCGGGCTTGATTTTCTCAAAGAGTCCCTTGCTGACCTCTTCAGAGATTTTTTGTTCGTCAGCGAAAATTCCACCGACAATATCGTCGAGCGGACGGGGGACGCTGTTGAGAATTTTGAGTTGTGGATTGTTCAAAATTTCGCGTCGAACTGCGGGTGTAAGGGCTTGTGGAAGTGCGCCTCGGTCGGCGTTGATCGAAGTGATAAGGCGCATTTGCAGTTTTGGAAGACACTCACAGGCGGTCAACGCCACATAAAGATCATGCAACGATGGGTCGTTGAGACGGTTTCCCAGTGGATTGCGTTCATTGAGGGGAGTGAGGCCTGTGAGTCCAAACTGCACAGGATAGGGTGCCGCGTCGGCCGTTTTTGCGGGCGGAAGAGTGTTTGGCTTTTGAGTTGTTGACGGCGTGACAGACGATTTGCGGATACAACCCAACGGAACGCCGGATGCGCAAATCATGCACGACAGCCATGTCATCAATGAAAGTCTCACCCCAAACTCCCCTCCGGCAGTTTTTTCGGCAACGCAGGGGGAGTTTGAGACAGGTAAATTTTGCCCTGTCTGTTATGCCATCGTGCGGACGATTTGCCCGCAAACAAAAGCCTCGGGCAAAGTTTTAAGAACGGCTTGAACGGCATGCGCCGAGACAACAAACACGTAACCCAGTCCCATATTCCAAACAGTGAAGGCCTCGTCTTCGGAGATGTCGCCCGTCTGAGCGATGAGACGGATGACTGGCGGACAGGGGATGGCTGCGCGGTCAATTTGGTAGGTCAGGCCCTCAGGCAGAACGCGTTGAATATTGCGCAGACCACCGCCGGTGATGTGGGCCATGGCTTTTACGGATGTGTTTTGAAGAACTTTTTGCACAGCGCGAGGATAAAGTGCGGTTGGGTGCGTGAGCGCCTCGCCGAGCGTTTGTCCGCCGAGTAAGTCGTATTTTTCTTCGAGCTTCAATTGGTGATCGCTAATGATACGGCGAACGAGCGAAAAACCGTTGGCATGAAAACCTGTACTCGGCAGACCCACAAGAACATCACCAACAGCTGTTGTACTGCCATCGATCACTGCTGTTCGGTGAACTTCGCCAACAGCAAAGCCAGCGATGTCGAATTTTGGGGGTTGATAGAAACCCGGCATTTCAGCGGTTTCGCCTCCCAATAAGACACAGCCACTCGCCGCGCAGGCTTTTTGAATTCCTGAAATAACCCTATGGGCTTGCTCGACATCCAATTTTCCGCAGGCAAAGTAATCCAGAAAAAAGAGCGGACGTGCGCCACAGACGACCAAATCGTTCACGCTCATTGCAACGAGATCCTGACCCAAATCTTCGAGTCGGTTCATCTGCAAACTCAGTTCGATTTTGGTTCCTACACCATCGGTGCATCCCACCAAAAATCGTTCATTATCCAATGGAAATAATCCTGCAAATCCACCAATGGCAGGATTCGAAGCACGGATCTTTTCAACGAGATCTTCGCCTGCAGCAATATCAACTCCAGCGCGTGTATAGGCCGGTGCAAGCGGTTGTGAATTCTTGTTCGTCTGAGTCATGACGGTGATCTCCTCTGAGTCAGAATGTCGAGTGCTTCGAGAACGGCCGAGACCTCCAAAGGGTGAGCACGTTCACGGAGAGATTCAAAAGTATCGGTCGGAAAAACGTCCAGAGTCCGAAAAGCCAAAAGCGGACCTGAATCGAGTTCAGGCGTCACTGAGTGGACACTGATACCCCAAAGTGGTGCACGGGATTCAAGAGCAAAACGCAGTCCGTGAGCCCCTTTGTAAAGCGACAACGGGGCAGGATGCAGATTAATAATTCGTGTTTGAGGCCAACGTTTATGGAGTTCGTTGAGAAACTCGGCCGACAGAACACGCATGTAGCCCAGAAGTGCAATCACACTCAATGGGCTGCATTGGGTCAATGTGTTGAGAATATTTGATTCGTGCGCAGCTCGCGTCATGTCCGTTGTGCGCGGAACGCAGTGACTGGGAACGTTCAGAGACTGAGCACGTCGCAGGACCTGAGCCTCGGGTCGATCGCAAATCACGTCGGTAACGTGCGCACCTAGAAAGCGCACGAGTGCTTCAAATGTTCTGCCTTGTCCACTGCACATGGCCACAATCATTATTTTGAGGTGTCCTTGTTTAGAACAGGAAATGCAACATCACGTCGAAAATGCGGAACTGCCGATAATTCAGATTTGAATCCGATCTCTGCGACCTGACGATATGCGCCAAGAACAGCATCCTCTTCATTGACCGCAGCACACAGCACTCCGCCGATGCGGCCCGCAGAGGTTGTATTTTCGGCATCAACGCCCGAAGGAATCCATTCACATTCCGGCATCCATTGCGAAGGAATCGTTAAAGTCCGACGAGGGGCGCTGCTGTTGGGATATTCTGGCGACGACACAACAACAAAGCACCGCTTGAGCTCGTCGTGCCGGATTTGGTGCGGCTGATTCGTGTTTCTCCAAGGATTCAAAGACCACGATTGATTTTTTGAAGTGAGCCACATGTTAAGCAAAAGCTCTCGACCAAGTCCAGGAAGTATAACCTGTGTTTCGGGGTCTCCCAATCGACAGTTGAATTCAAGAACCTGAGCACGATTGTTATCATCCACCATCAATCCAGCGAATAAAAATCCACAATAGGGCTGACCGTCTGCGGACAGTGTTTTAAGCGTCTTCGTGAATATTTCTTTAATCTGCTCGTCGAGCTCTGTTGGAAGAGCCACCGGACAGACCGAGCCCATACCACCTGTGTTGGGCCCTGTTTGTCCATCGTTTCTTCGCTTAAAGTCTTGTGCGTAAGGTAACAATACAAAATCCTCACCATGGCATAAGGCGATGGCAGAGATTTCTTTTCCGGGAAGAAGCTTTTCAACCAAAAACTGAGCCTCTCCAGACCGGCGAGTTAAGGTTTCAACCGCGATTTCGGAGAGGTCTTTGAGCCACGAGGGTAGGTTTGCTTCAAAATGAGCAATGGCTTCGGTCCGTTCCTGTTCATTGAAAACAAGGCAAACACCTTTGCCGGAAGCCAGCGATTCGTATTTTAAAACATACGGATATTGATCGAGCACCGGGTGAGCCGGCTTGCGCTGGGCACTTGTGCCCCCGAGGGCTTTGAGTTCATTCCAGCCGACTGTCCACGCCTCTGCTGTAGGGCAGCCCGCGCGCTGAAGAACATCTTTAGTGTGAATTTTGGATGACTCTAGCTTGGCTCCTGTAAGATCTGGGGCCAGACAAGGAATACCGCGCTCACGCAATTTCTCGGCAATGCCTTGTGCAATAGGAATTTCAGGCCCAAAAACCGCCCAGCCGATATTCTCTTTTTCGCAGAAATTGAGCAGCTGTTCGGTTGAAAGCTGGCCCAAAGAAGCTTTCTTGCCGCCATTCCAGCTTTGCCGCCCCGGCCAGCAATAGACAACATCGATTTCGGCAGCGCGTTCAATGAAGGATGCAATCGTGTAGTCGCGTCCACCATTGCCCACAACCAAAACTTTCTGCGGAAGGCGTTGGGGTCTACGGGCCAAGGTAACAGATGAGGTGAAATGAGGTCCCATGGTCTGAGCTTCGCAAAGAGCTTGTCAAAGAGTTTTGTGTATTGGGCTGCAAGACCTTGAGCAAGCTTGTCGGTGAGTTGTTTGGATTGCCAAAATGGTCTCAAAATAAAGGGCATGTTTACATCAGACGGGTTGGCTGTTTTCTGGAATGCAGCCTCCTCGGCCTGAATAATTTCGCGCAACCATTCTTTGGACAGGTGTTCAATGTGTCCTGCATTAAACTGTTGAAGATCAACATAGCGTGATGCGTCAGGGGTGTGGATTTCGTCGACGAGCATGAGTTGCTGATTTTCGTCGAGGGCAAACTCATATTTTGTATCAAGCAACAGAAGTCCCGCGTCAAGTGCGACGTTCTGTCCGCGTTCAAAAAGGCGAAGGGCGACTTGTTCAATTTGATGCACGAGAATCGAGGCAAATTCATTTGCAGTGGACTTGTTTGGTTGATTTGGGTGGCTGTTCTTTGAACTCTGGGAGGTTGTGCCGTTTGTGGGCTGCAGATTCTGAGCCGCAAGCCAGCGTTGAACATGCTCGGTGGCTTGATGTGGTGTAACGACTTCGTCGTGTCCAAATGCTGCTTTGGTTGTGAATGTAACTAACGGAGCGGGAAAACGAGCATGTTGAGTCAGGCCAGCGGGCAGAATTATGCCAAATTGCCGTTCGACTTCGGCAGGACCCGATTTGGAATAGATGCGCCAAAGACTTCCCGAAAGGGTTGCACGAACGATGACTTCTAGTGGAAGAACGCGGCCCGATTTCACCAGCATGCTTTGTGCATCGAGACAACCGATAAAATGATTCGGAATAATGTCTCGAGTCTGGGTGAAGAAGTACACCGAGATGGCTTGCAGAATCTGGCCCTTGTTTTCGACATCAAAGGGCAACACACAATCAAATGCCGATATTCTGGACGTTGAAGTGAGAATGCGTTCTTTGGCATTAATCGCTGTGTTGACTCGCACTTTTCCAAATTGAACTTCAGCTGGCATGCTCTTCATCAAAGACTCCGCGGGTGATTCAAAAGATGATCAAGTTCGGCCTGTAGACTCTCATAACGCTGTTGCATTTCGATGGGTTTCAGGTTTCCGCCCTCGCAGATCGCACGACTGATGGGCAGGATGATTTCCTGACGAAATTCGCGCGTGTGTTCAATTGCGGTCTTGAGCGAAACTCCCTGAGCACCAACACCAGGCATGAGCAGAGGCAAGCCTGATTCGCGGATGACTGGGTTCGACAAAGCGTCGTTGCGATTGGCACCCACAACGACACCAATGTGTGATGCGAGTGAGCCTGACGCGTCGAGCGCCAGATGGGCATCCGTGCAGGCTTCGGCAATAGATGAAAGATTGTTTTGTAACTGAGCAAGTTTTTGTTGAGGAAACTCGCTTGTTGCCCCGAGTACGAACACCCGTGCGTGTGCGCCGCGCAACGACAAGGCCTTTTGCAATGATGAGCCGATAACATGTTCACCCATAAATGGGTTTACAGTGACCCCATCTGCACCCAGATGATCGAATGTGAACTCAAGATATTGATTGAGACTGTTGCCAATTTCACCAAATTTACCGTCGAGGAGAATCGACGTCTTTCCGCGCAGGGACTCGCATGCCAATTCGAGCTTATCGATTCCGAGTCGTCCCCAGCGGATAAAAAATGCCAGATTGATTTTGACCCAGGCGGGCTTTCTGTCGAGCAGTTCGAACATTTCGAGATGATTCTCGACGCAGTCCAGCCATTCTTTTTGAAGTCCTGAACGGGAGAGTGGATCAAAACCCAAACACAAAACTCGTGGACCGGTTGTTTGATTTGCAACAGTGGTCATTGCGTTTTACCTTTTGAGCGAGCGAATGTTGTTTTGAAAAATTCGATGTTTTTTTCAAGATTGGCATGGCCTGAACCGCGCAAAATGACATGACCCATTTTTCGTCCTTTGCGGACTTCGGGCTTGCCATAGAGCATCGCTTCACAGACCGAACCGTGGGCCACGACTTCCGCAGGCCACCAAGGTGAGCCCATTGTCCACAGGTCTCCGAGCGTGTTCCACATCGCCCATGTTTCCTCGGGAGCAGTGGGGTGAAACTGGAACGGCAGATCAAGAAGAATTTGAGCAAGAATATCGAACTGACTGCGCGTGAGGCTACGTCGCGTGATGTGACCAGAGTTGTGAGGCCGCGGAGCCACTTCATTGACAAGGAGTTGAGTTGCTCCGTCTTTGTGGACTGCAAAAAACTCTACGGTCAGTAAACCAAAAACATCCCAGACGTCGGCAATCTTTTCGGCAATGCGGCGAGCATCCTCGCAAACGTCAAAGGGAAGGCGTGGTGGATAGAAGGTCGTGTCGAGAATTCCATTGATGTGGTGGTTTTCAACAGCGGGTAAGCTCAGAGTTCCGAGCGTTGGATGTCGGCCGACAATGACGCTCAGTTCGTTTTGCAAATGACATTCCTCTTCGAGGACGAGTGGAAAAATATCTGGTCGTTTGTTGAGCTCTTCGAGAGTTGCATCCCAATTTTCGGTTGTGCGTAGTCTCCATTGGCCCTTTCCATCGTACCCGCCTTGAGCGGTTTTAAGGATTCCGCGTCTCTCTCGGGCAAGCCATTGTTGCTTTTCGGTTCTCAATGAATCGATGTGAGGAATTTCGATCCATTTTGTGAGAGGAGCGTGTGCTCTTTCAAGAGCCTTTTTCTCGGCAATTCGGTTTTGTGCATTCTCAAGCACAGTAACAGATGGCCAAAGTTTATGATGGCTTTTGGTTTTGTCGAGAACACGGCGCAAAGTCTGAGTCGGAATATGCTCGAATTCGTATGTGACACGGTCACATTTTGAAAAGAACTCCGTTAATGCATCTTCATCATCGAACGATGCGATGTGTGTGAAGGCCGTGCGCAATGCACCGGGTGATTCGCTGTTTGGGTCGAGCATCTGCACTCGAGCGCCCAGATTTGCGAGCGATTCGCTGAGCATGGGGAGAAGGTGCTCACCGCTGTGGACGAGGCAC
>CAYWSV010000057.1:0-14355 GCA_964460155.1 uncultured Oligoflexia bacterium
CAACGCTGCAGGCTCTTTTGGCCATCAACGACAACTGTAATTCGCTGCACACCAATGCCTACGACGAGGCCATTACAACGCCTACAGAAGAGAGCGTGCGCCGCAGTATGGCTATTCAGATGATCATCAACCGCGAGTTTGGACTCGCCAAAAATGAAAATCCCAATCAAGGGTCTTACTTCCTGACGCAGCTCACAGACCTTGTTGAAGAGGCTGTTTTGTCGGAGTTCGACAGAATTTCCGCGCGTGGCGGTGTTTTGGGAGCAATGGAAACCCAATATCAGCGTGGTAAAATTCAGGAAGAAAGCCTCTATTATGAGACGCTCAAACATTCGGGTGAGTTGCCTATTATTGGTGTCAACACGTATCTAAACCCGCGCCAAGATGAGTTGTCGGCTGATTTGAATATTGAGCTCGCGCGTGCATCCTACGAGGAAAAGGACGCACGACTGAGCGCAATTCGCAATTGGCAAGAACAAAATGCGTCATCAACTGAAAAAGCGTTGGCTCAGCTCAAAGCTGTTGCACTCTCTAACGGTAATGTGTTTGAGGAGCTTTTGAAGACAGCTCGTGTAGCAACTCTGGGCCAAATGACTCAGGCATTGTACGCGGTGGGCGGTCAGTACAGACGAGCACTCTGAGGAACACGGGTATGACGCAAAAGCGTCGCGCGCGCGCACTGAAACAAAGCAAAAGTTGGTTGACTCGTCTGCAAAAGGTTGAGTCACCCGATGTGACCTATGTGTCTGAAACCTTTCCTATCGTGATGAAAAAAGCACGTGGGATGAAGATCACCGATGTGGATGGAAATCGCTATCTGGATTTCACGGCATGTTTTGGTGTGGTTGCTCTGGGCCATGGACATCCGGTGATTCAGCGCGCCATGCGTGCTCAGGCATCCAAGTTGATTCATGGGATGGGTGATGTTCACCCAACGGCATCTAAAGTTCTGATGCTCGAGCTTCTTGCGCGTATTACTCCATTTGATGAGGCAAAATCTGTTCTCAGTCTGTCAGGTGGAGAGGCCATGGAGTCGGCGCTCAAAACCGCAATGGTTGTGACGGGGCGCCATCGCTTTGTGAGTTTTTCGGGGGGCTATCATGGTCTGCATTTTGGACCTTTGGCACTCTCCGATCGTCCAACGTTCACCCGTGGATTTGAGCCTTGGCTCACCGAAAAAAACACCGTGATTCCATTTCCCAACACTCGAGCTGAACAGAGCGTTGGTTGTGAGCGGTTGGAAGATGCATTTTTTCAGCAATGCCATGGACTCGAACATTGGGATACGGTGCTGGAAAAGCTCGAGGATGCGCTGCGCACACGCAAGATTGCAGCTGTGGTCATGGAGCCGCTGCAGGGGCGTGGGGGTGAACGAACGTGGCCTTCGGGATTCGCAGCCCACGTGCAAAAGCTCGCGCATAAATATGGAACGTTGTTGATTTACGATGAAATTTATACTGGTTTTGGACGCACGGGCACGCTTTTCGCCTATGAACACGAAGGTGTTGTTCCTGACCTTCTGGTCTTGGGTAAAGCGTTGGGTGGTGGTCTGCCACTGAGTGCCTGTGTTGGAGATTGTCTTGATGCGTGGGGCAAATCGACAGGTGAGGCACGCCATACGAGTACATTTTTGGGGCATCCTTTGGCCTGTGCCGTTGGGCATGCGGCGGTTACCGAAATCATCCGGCGGCTTCCTGAATTTAAAAGAGAATTGTCGAATATCGACCAGAGTTTTTCTCGCTTCCTGAGCGAGTACGAGCAACTCGGTTTGCACCGTGTTCAACCCGTCGTTTTGCGGGGACGAGGATTCATGCGCGGGCTTTGGTTTCCGGCGGCTCCTGCGGGCTACGCAGCCGGAATTTCTGAACAACTTCTTCAACTTGGATTTATCACACTGCCCTCCGGGCCACGCGGAGATGTGCTCTCGTTTACACCACCTTTGATTGCCGACTGTCGGAATTTTGATCTGGTTCTCAGGTCTATCCTTCAAGTTTTGGCAAAATGAATGCCGACATATTGCATAGAGGAATCCGAACGCTCTAAGGTGGGAACAGTCCGCGGGTTGCGCTCAGTTGCGCGCGGACAGACCCAAGGGAAAAAAGGAAGATCACATGACCGACGTACACTCCAAAGCACTTCCGCTGACGCATCTCTCTGAAGACGAAAAGATGTTTTTTCAGTCTGCACTGGACTTCGCCAAGCGTGAAATTGCGCCGCTGGTTCACAAGATGGATGAAACAGAGACAATGGACCCTTCCATCATTCGCAAGATGCACGAACTGGGATTTATGGGAGTCGAGGTTCCAGAAAAATACGGCGGTGCAGGCAGCACGTTTTTTAACGCGATTTTGATCATTGAAGCACTCGCGCAAGTGGATCCGAGTGTAAGCGTTCTGATGGATGTTCAGAACACACTCGTTGAAAACGCCTTTCTCAAATGGGGAACAGAACACCTCAAGAATAAATATCTCCCACAGCTCACAGCATCAAAAGTTGGTTCCTATTGTTTGACTGAACCCAACAGTGGTTCAGATGCTTTTGCGCTGCGCACGCGTGCATGGGACGAAGGAACGCATTACCGCCTAAATGGCAAGAAGGTTTTCATCACCAATGCTAAAGAGGCAGACATTTTTATTGTCTTTGCCAACCTCAACCCCGATGCCGGTTATAAGGGAATTACTGCGTTTATTGTTGAGAAGGGTATGCCCGGTTTTGCTATCGGTAAGAAGGAAGTCAAACTCGGCATTCGCGCAAGCAGCACATGCGAAGTGATTTTTGAAGATTGCAAGATTCCGAAAGAGAACCTGCTCGGCGAAGTGGGCAAAGGCTACAAAATTGCAATCGAAACATTGAATGAAGGACGCATTGGAATTGCAGCCCAGATGTTGGGACTCGCTGAAGGTGCCTATGCGGCAGCGATGACCTACGTGAAGCAGCGGGAGCAATTCGGTAAGTCGCTTGCTGAGTTCCAAGGAGTTCAATTCCAGATTGCGCAAATGGCTGTCGACATCGAGGCGGCTAAACTCATGGTCTACAATGCCGCTCGGTTGAAAGATGCCGGAATGGATTTTGTTCGCGAAGCAGCTATGGCCAAGCATTTTGCCAGTGATGTTGCTGAAAAAGTCTCAAGTTTGGCGCTGGAACTGTTCGGGGGCTACGGATTTATTAAGGAATTCCCGGCTGAGAAGTTTTATCGTGACGCTAAAATCGGCAAGATCTACGAGGGTACCTCAAATATGCAATTGCAGACGATTGCAAAGCTCTGCCTGAACCGCTAAACAAGCGCGCAACGGCCGGTAGGTCAAAAAGGCGGGCCGAAGACGCCCGCCTTTTTCGTTGTCGGTCATTCACCCATGGAGTTTTAAATATGTTTAGTCGTTCGTTCTCCGCTGAACAGGTTCTCAACAGCGTGTCTGCAGCCGTTGTGTCTCTGACTCTTTCTGCGACAGCTTTTGCACAGGGTACACCTGCTGCCGATGGTCCTGTGGCGGTTGCCGGTGGTCAAGCTCCTGCAGGTGCCGCAGCTCAACCCGGAGCGCCAGCAGCTTGGATGAATCTGGTGATTTTCGGCGGCATGATTTTGTTCATGTATTTCTTCGTCATTCGCCCACAACAAAAGCGCCAAAAAGAGCACAGAAACTTCATCGAAAGCCTTAAAACAGGCATGGAAGTTGTCACTGCGAGCGGACTCATCGGGCGCATCACCGCGATTACAGATACGATTGTGACTTTGGATCTGGGCAACACATCTGTGCGTGTTCTCAAGTCAACCATCTCGGGCGAGTTGGGCAAGCCAAGCCTTCAAACAGCACAATAATGAGTCATATTGAGAAAACACGTGAGACGAGTTCGCGTGTTTCTTGAATATCCCGAGCCGTGGGTCCGTCATCCGCAGCTCGGGATATTTATTATTACTGAATTTTTGGCTGCGGTGTGGCCAAATGGAGTCCGTATTTGCTATCGTTGCAGCCTATTGTTGTTTGAATGATTGCATTCACCGAGGATGATCAGGCTATGGAAAAAGGCCAGGGAATTTTTACGGGCCTGCCGCTGTTGTGGTGGGTCAAGTTTTCATTGACGCTTTGCGCGGTGTTGTTCGCCTTTCTATTCACGATTCCGACCTTCATGGGTGATCCTCAGACGTGGCAACGCGAAGCTCCCACGGGTGAAGAAACCATGGGAAGTCCGGTGAAGTGGTATCACCGCTGGGCCGAGTCCACGCTGCCTTCGCAGCGCATTTCCTTGGGTCTTGACCTCAAAGGTGGATTGCATCTTGTTCTTGAAGTGGATGCCGAGAAATCTGTCCGCGATTCAATTTCTCGCGCGATGAATCGCGCTCGTGATTTGGCCGAGAAAGAAGGCATCAAATCGCAAGCAGTCAGCGTTGCTGATGACTACAAGACGACGCTCGAATTGGATGATCCCGCTAAAGCAGAGGCGTTTAAAAAGATCGTCTCCGAGCAAACTGTTCTGATTCAATTCGATAAAGTCGACGGAAAAAATTTAATTTTCGTTGCACAGCCCGCTAGCGTCGAACGTTACAGTTCAGAAATTCTTCAACAGGCTATCAACACAATCCGCAACCGTATTGACCAATTCGGTGTTGCTGAACCAAATATTTTCCGTCAGGGCGACAGGCGCATTGTCGTGCAGATGCCGGGTTTGCAAGACCCAGCTCGTGCGAAGCAGCTCATCGGTAATACTGCACAGCTTGATTTCCGTTTGGTCTCGGCTGAACTCAGAACCGACCAGCTTGAAAACGTGATTCAGGACGCGCGCACAGCGTTGAATATTCCCAAAGACGACACCAAACCCGAAACCATGCAGAAGATTTCGCAATGGTTGAGAGACAATGGAAAGATTTCGAAAACTCTGACTGTCATGCTCGATCGCAAAACCGAGACCGTGGGTGGTGTGTCAAAACTCGTGAGTGCAGTTCCCTACTTGGTTGAGCTCACATCACGTCTGACAGGCGACATGATCGAGAGTGCTGCTGAGCACGCTGATCAGGGAAGTCTCGTGCCGCAGTACGTTGTGAGTCTCAATTTCAACCCACAAGGAACAAAGGTGTTTGGTGACCTCACCAAACAGGCTCGTGAGCCTCAGAATGCACCGCATCAAATTGCCATTATCCTTGATGAGAACATCACAAGTTCTCCAGTTGTGAATGAACCTATTCTTGGTGGTCGCGCTCAAATTACCTTGGGCCGTTCGCAAAACATGGAGCAACAACAGAAAGACGCTCAGGACCTTGCTCTTGTTTTGCGTGCAGGTGCTTTGCCTGCGAGCGTCAAGATTATTGAAGAGCGTCAGGTGGGGCCGAGCGAGGGTGAAGAAAACATTCGAGCTGGTGTTCTGAGTTCGGGCGTAGCAGCAATCCTCGTTGTTGGTTTTATGCTCTATTTCTATGGTGTTTCGGGTTTGGTGGCGAACATCGCCATGCTTCTCAATGCCGTTCTGATTCTGGCCTTTCTCGCTGCGTTTGGAGCAACTCTTACGCTTCCGGGTATCGCGGGAATCGTTTTGACAATGGCGGTTGCAGTTGATGGAAACGTTATTATCAACGAGCGCATTCGCGAAGAAATGCGCAACGGACTCAATGCGAAACAGGCCTTCTATCGGGGCTACAACCAGAGCTTCGAAACTCTTGTCGATGCACACGTGACATCAGCCGTCGCTGGAATTGTGTTGCTGATTTACGGAAACCCCGCGGTGAAGGGTTTTGCGATTACGCTGCTCGCGGGAATTATTTCAACGCTGTTCTCATCTTACTATGTGACCGAAGTGATTGGTCAGTGGTTGATCGAGAAAACCCGCGTTCGCCGTTTCAGCTGATGATGCCAAAGTGAGGATTCCGACATGAAACTTAAGTTCGGTAACGTTGAGATTTTCCCGCCACACTACACATTCGATTTTATGAAGTGGCGCGGTGTGACGGTTGGTATTTCTTTGGCCATGGTTATTGCCTCGCTTCTTGTGATTGCGATTAAAGGCGTTAACTACAGCATCGACTTCTTGGGTGGTGCCGAGATCAACGTGTCGATTACAGACACGTCGCATACTCGTGAAAAAATTGTCCAGATTGATGAGCAGGCAAACGTAGGTAAAGTCGAGGTCACGAGCATTGGCGATATCGGCAAAGACAAGGCCGCATCTTTTGTCATCCGGGTTCAGCGTGAACGGGGTCAAGATGAAAAAGAGATTGGCGGCAAGGCCGATGATCTCTACAAAAAAATTGAGACGGTTGTTGGCGCTGACAAAATTAAACTCGACTCTAAAACAAATATTTCAGGAAAAATTGGTAAAGAAGAGGAGCGGAAAGGTTACTTCGCTTTGTTGCTCTCGTTTCTTGGAATTCTGGCCTACATCGCACTGCGCTTTGACGCGCGCTTTTCACCGGGTGCGGTGCTTTGCCTTGTTCACGACGTCATCATCGCACTTGGCTTCATGACCGCTTTGGGTAAACCCTTTACGACAGCATCCATCGCGGCGTTTCTGACTATCGTCGGCTACTCGATCAACGACACTGTGATTGTCTACGATCGTATTCGCGAAACTCAGGAAACATCTCCCAAAATGCCTATGGTGGACGTTATTAACCGCAGTATTAGCCAGACCATGAACCGAACGGTCTTGACTTCGGCAACAGGTTTGGGCGCCCTTCTTATTTTGACCTTTATGGGCGGCGGAGCCATTGAAGACTTCTCTTTGACGATGTTCATCGGGATTTTCGTGGGTACCTACTCATCAATTTATGTAGCAGCACCGCTGACAATTTGGATGGACGAAATTCTTAAGCGCATGGGCTGGCGTCCTGCAGAGCCAGCACAGAAGGCGAAACAGAAAAAGGATCCCAACGAAATTCCTCCGGTGGTTATCCGTCGTCGTCCGTCCTGAAAGGTATTTTTCTAGATGTCCACCGGTCCATTGAATGCGTCGGAATGTGTCGGCGAATCACCACGTCACCGTTGGTTTCTGCGTGCCGATGCTCTGCCCGAGTCCGACGTGTACGAACGGTTCATTGCCGATCGACTGAATCGGATTCGTGGCATCGAGGAGTCAGGCACTCTCACTGACAAAACGTTGTTGTCTTATCTGCCAAGCTGGGAGTCACTCAAAGACATCGCTCAGGCAGTTGATCGCATTGTCACGGAAATCGACCGGGGCGGTCGTATTACGATTTTCGGAGATTATGACGTCGACGGGACGACCTCATGCGCAATGCTTAAATTGGCGTTCGCAGAATTGGGTCATACAGTCGAGGTTTATATTCCTGATCGCCTGAGCGAAGGTTACGGGTTGAATCCCGTCGGCCTCGAGAAAATCGCCGCAGCTGGTGGTGGTTTGGTCATCACGGTCGACAACGGTATTTCGGCTGTGGCCGCGTGCGAGCGTGCCCAGCAGCTTGGCCTTGACGTTATTATTACTGATCACCACGAGCCTCCCGAGGTTTTGCCTTCAGCTTTTGCAATCATTAATCCCAAACAGCCCGGCTGCCAGTATCCGTTCAAGATGCTCGCTGGAGTGGGTGTTGCGTTTTATTTGCTCATCGCTCTGCGTGCACGCCTGCGTGAGCGAGGACATCCGATCGCCGACAAGCTCAATCTTAAAAAATATTTGGACTTGGTCGCGATTGGAACGATTGCCGATGTCGCGCCGCTAAACGGTGTGAATCACATTTTGTGCAGAGTTGGCTTGGCTGTCATGCACGAAAATATTCTCACGGGACGTCGTGCAGGGCTTGCAGCTTTGCTCCGGCTCGCGGGTTGGAAAGAAGACAATGGCACTATCGACGCGACCGATGTGGGTTTCAAGGTTGGTCCACGTCTGAATGCTGCTGGCCGTTTGGGTTCAGCCATGGCGTCGGCTGAATTAATGATGACGAACGATATATCGCGAGCGCATGAACTTGCTGAATTCTTGCATGGCGAAAATTCAGCGCGTCAGGATCTTGAGAAGAAGGCCGTTGAGCAAGCTTTGAACATGACCTCGAAGTGGTCTCAGGAATTCTACTCGGTGGTACTCTGCGATGAAAATTGGCATGCCGGTGTTGTTGGACTTGTTGCTGCGCGTGTTGCTGAAAAGCTTCATAAACCCACGCTGATTCTGACTGTTGTGGACGGAAAGCTCAAAGGCAGCGGTCGGAGTATTCCGGGTTTCGATTTGTACAGTGTTCTTGATCCCCTTAGAGATGAATTTATTTCGTTTGGGGGACATGCTTACGCAGTGGGTATGACTCTGAGCCCAGATAAACTTTCATGGTTGCGTGAAACCTTCGAGACTGCCGTTCGTCGCGCGTTGGGTGAGAAAATCCCTTCTCCGCGTTTGGAGCTAGATGGAATCGTTCCTTTTGATTTGCTGCACGGACGGCTGTGTACTCTGATGGATGCCCTTGAACCTTTTGGAGCGGAAAATCCTCGGCCAAAGTGGTTGATAAAACGGGTCAGACTGGGGCATAGTAAACGCATTGGTCAGGCACCGGATTCAAAGCATGCACGAGTGTGGTTGTCGTCTCACGACGGAACTCCTCTGACAGCTTTTGGCTTGGCTTCCGAAATTGAGCAGTTTGTCTCCAGTCAGGAAGCCGTCGATCTTGTGGTCGAGGGACGACTCTCCCGATGGGGCGGGCGTTTAAAGTCGGAACTTCGCATCATTGATTTGGCTGTATCGACCCAAACGTAATGCCCGAGAGTCCGCGATGAACCAGCTCAACACCCCCGACCCTTGGTATGCGCCTGCAGGCAAAAAGAAGCCCGCTGCGGCGACTTCCCCTATGACGCCTCCCGAACAGGCTCCTCGTGCAGTTCATTATTTCATTTCTTTTTTTTCGCAGTTGATGCGCTTACGTGGGCTTATTTTCGCGGCGCTCATTCTGGCTGTCGCATGCTATCAGGCAGGCCGGCTGGCTGCGTCGGGTGCTCATATCGTCTGGGGCTCAAGCCTCATTGCGTTTGGTTTGATTTTTTCCTTTCTCATCCTATTTAAATTCATCGGCACAGAATTAAGAAAAGTTTTGCCTCTTCACGCGGCTGAATCCCCCTTGTCTGTCGGCCTGCAGTGGTTGCGAGGTCATCTGCGGTTAGATGAAGGTCGGCGTGGGCCCCCAGCGCCCGAACTTGCGTTGGCGCAATTTGTCTCTCAGGTTCGTTCATATGCGACTGAAAAATCATTTCAAAATGTGAAGCCCATGCTCGACCGCTCAGCTGGAGAAAGTTCCGGTGCTGCTGTGGAATCTGCCAATCTTCTCAAGAGACGGTGGAACGAAGTTGTCGACAGTCTCGATGAGTTTGAAATTTATCTGGCGAATGATCCTCAGGGCATGATTGGCAAACTCGTGAGTAAGAACCCGCCCAAGCAGTTGGATGCAGCCGTGGTCTTCCGTGAGGTTGCTGAAACCTTCGATACGACCTGGCGACGCAAGGGCATAAATATTGAATCAGCCATCGTCACTCCGCTGAAGGCTACGGCTCAGGAAGGACTCTTGCGTCGTTTGTTGGTGGGACCTTGGCGTGCATCGGCCTATTTTGCTCGGCGCGGGGCGAGCGTTGTGTTCTCTGCTAAAAGTGTGCAGGGACGCGTTGTTGCGCGCTGGGAAGTTGATGGTCTTTCGATTCCTGATGACTATCTTGCTCTTGCGAAAGATTCATCTTCGCCCGTTAACGATCGCATTGAAAAAGGCTTGGCTGCGCTTGCTCCCGATCCAGCCAATAGCCCCAACACCCTGTATGCTTTGATCAGCCTGATTACGTGGATCGACCTCGCACATGCGTGCGAAACGGAATTCGAGTTCAAGAATAACAATAATGGCTTTGTCATCGAGATCCGTCTCAAATAAAGGGAGATACGGCTATGCAGAATGCACGCTTTTGTTCGTTGCTGAAGATTTTGGGTGTGGGTGCTGTGGGAATGACTTCGCTGTTGTCCCTCAACACAGCTCATGCAGATATCCGTATTTTAGCTGCAGGCGGTCTGACGAATCAGACGCCCGAAAGCGGCTCGACACCTTCGACAAAAGCGCTCACAGGCGTGGGTGCTAAACTCGCAGCGCATTTTGATATTTTCGGCCCAATTCCAGGCGTGAGTGTTTATGCAGGCCCAGAAATTCTCATGGGCACATCGATTCGTGAATACGACGATGCTGCTGTGCTCAAAGCTAAAGAGACAGTTAAAACCAACGCGGCGGGACTCGAGGCAGGTGTTCATGTCGGACTGATTCCAATTGTCACGCTGCAAGCCGGACTCAACTACGGTTTTCCGACCGGTGGAAGCAAAGAGATTGTTAAGGCGACGGGTACAGTCACCGGTAATGCAAACAAAGGCTCCGAGACCGGCGTGACTCTTCGCGCACTCATCACGCCGTTTCCTCTGACACGTTTGGGTGCTGAATACAGTGTTGGCACAGGAACCACCACGTACGAAACACACGGCGAAATGAAGTACAGCTACTGGGCTGCACGTGCTGTTTTCGGGATCGCACTCTAATTCGTTCACTTATTCTTTCAGCGAAATTTAGCCCACCCGGCGTCTATTACCCCTGAAGACTGCACTCAGATTGCTCGAAGAGTTTCACTGTTGAAGCTCTTCGAGCAAAGCTTTTTGCTTAAATCGGCCCAACATAAAGCGACCTCTTCAAACTGCCACAAATTCTCGGGGCTAAGAGTGTAAGTGAAAATTGCCTGCTGACCCCGAGCCGAGTGGATGCCAAAACCAGACGTGATTTTTTATTTTTTTAATTATTCAAGGGTGTTGGTGAGGTTTTTGTCATTGATCGAAAATACTCCTCCTCAGTTTTGAGGGGGCAAAAGCCGATAACTTTCCGAGGTCATTTTTTTCTATGAATGCGTGCCTAAAGATGAACAAATTTTTGTTGTGTATGGTTGCAATGATTGCTGCCTCTTCCTGCAGCCCTGGGAAATTTTCTTCGTCTTCGGAAAGTCCCGAAAAGCCAAGAAAGTCTGATGCATCGGCTGAACAGCTCAAAGTTGAAAATGGAGACGATTCAAGGGGCGTCAGAGACGGCGTCGTTAAGCCACCATCCGAATCTTTTTTGCAGCCTGGAAAGTCTCTCGATTTGTACGTCATTATGGATAAATCAAATTCACTTCGCTGGGTTATCGATAACACTGGAGCGGTAGTCGAGGGAACTGACCCAAAGTGCAAGCGCTTTGATGCGCTCCTCGATTTGATCGATGGAATTAAAAAGAAACTTGTTTCGAAAGAAAACGTCAGGCTGACGGTCATCACCTTCGGAACCGATCCCAAATATTCCAACGACCAGCGATTTTTCACCAAGGATAGGCCGTTGACGGAAAGCGTTTTGAGCACAGTGAGTTCAACTGACGACGTTTTGAGTCTGTCCAGAGATAAAATAACGGAAATTTATCAATCCGGCGTGTGCTCAGAAAATACACAAAAGCAGTACACGCATTATGCGTCTGGAATCAGAGAGTTGATGAAGTCGAAATTCGCCCTCACGGCATTGAAGAAGCTCGACGTTGAGACAGCCTTGTTCTTCTCCGACGGGGCAGCAAACGATCCGGATGAATCGGAACTCCGAACATCAATTCAAAAGTTGAATGCAAATTTCCCGCGGCGACTCTGGGGAATAATCTTGGGTGATGCCAGTCAGAATCAAAATGAAGACAGCCTTTGCACTCTCAAGAATGAAAAGAGCAAAAGGATGACCGCCGAGGAATGCATGACCGCGGTTGTCGGCGGGGATCAAAGAAGACTTTTGCGCGTGAAATCCGCTGCAGACATTTCCTCTGTACTTGTTGGGCTTATTGCGAATTAGTGTTGGTTTTCTTTGATTTGAGTTTTCTTGAAGGAGCTTTTGAGATGACAATCAGCAGAAATAGCCACTTCGTTTCTATCTCGCTTTTTTTAGTCGTTGCTGGTTGTGATACGAAGCCTCCCGAACCTAAAATTATGAGAGGACATTATGCTGTAGAGGCGTTGGGTGAATTGCCTAAGGCTCCCAACTCGGAGAAGCCCGCTGAAGTCATTTCTTTGGTGCAGCAGGCGGGTGAGGCGCCAACCTTCAAAACAAAATCATTAACAACACTTCGCGCTGGCAACAATTTGAGTTGTGAAATAAAGGCGCGCGAACAAGTTCTTGCAATCGGTGACGCAGGCAGTCGTTTTCTTGTTCATGTCGACAAGACTGCATTGAGTAAACCTTGTCCGAACTCCGGCGATGCGGATTTTGTTGAAGGTTACGTCGAGAAGTCGGAACTTGAGTTTGTCGCTAATGCAGAACCCATTCAACAGAGTCCTCGTGAATTGGTTGAGACGAATGAACCCGCTCAGGTGACAACACCGACTTCTACCGTTGCGCCTGCGACGACTGCTGCGCCCGCGGAGTCAGACAGTTTTTGTGATTCCGTCTCTATGGGGAGCGCAGATAACAAGCGGGACCCGAACGTATTTCTGCTGTTCTTTTCGAATAGCTATGACAAAAAAGGTAAGAGCAGGATTCCGGGTCAGCTGTGGAGAACCGGAGGCGAGGAGTTTTTCTTAAAGGTTGACGGAAAAGCTGAGCGCTGGAAAGTACAGGCGATCAACAAGTCAAAATCGAACAAAAAGATGGACGCAAAGATTTTAAAGTCGAGCGAATTGAAAAAGGCATCTAAGGGTGGAATTATCATTCCATTTAAAAAGTTCGTCGAAAATCCCAATGACTGGATGGGTGTTAGCATAAACATCGTCGTGACCCCAATGTCAGAGAGTGGCACCGCAGGCGAGAAAAAATGCGTAAAGCAGATCGATCTCATGAGCCCGCTTGTCCTCGATTTCTCCAATCGTGAGTTCATCCAGACCAAGTCAATTACGCAGGCCGGAGTTGATTTTGACCTAAACGCTGATGGCATCTTGGAGCAAGTGGGTTGGGTTGATGGAAAAGATTCTGCCTTTTTGGTTCGTGATTTGAATGGAAACGGGCAGATTGACAACGGGTCTGAGATGTTTGGTGATTCTACATATCTCAAATCTAGCAGAACAACGGCTGCAGACGGATTCGCCGCTCTTGCGCAATACGACACAAATGGGGACTCGAAGATCGATGCGAATGATGCCGAATTTTCCAAACTCAAACTCTGGTTTGACAGAAATGGAAACGGCAAGACCGACTCAGGAGAATTGGTCTCGCTCACCGATAAACAAGTTTCGTATGTTTCGCTAACCAGTAAGGCTGTTCCCCGCTCACTGGCGTTGCAGCATGCTGAGGGTGTTCCAAATGATGTACGAACTCGAGGTGTATTTGGTGCAAAGGGTTGTCCGAGTTCGGGATGCAATATGTATGATGTTTACTTTGGAACCTTTGGCCAAAGAGCAGTGACTCTTAAGTGAATTCTTTTTGAAATGAATTTTTCGGCGCAGTGACAGTCAGCAAAGAACGTGTTGAGTCGAAAACCGAGGCGCGAATTAAGCGACCTCGGAGATCTCGATTCTGCGCACGACTGTCACCTTGATTTGTCCCGGGAATTGAACATCGGATTCTAGCTTGCGGCAGATGTTCTGAGCCAGAGGGTCAATGTCTTTGTCTTTGATTTTTCTGTTGTCGACAAACACATGAACTTCACGTCCGGCATGCATAATTGCTGAACCTGTGACGCCCTGTGATTGAAAGCTGTTAATGACGTCGTTGATGCCTTCAATTCTCTTTTGAAAGCCTTCTTCCATATCTACGCGTGCACCCGGACGAGCACCCGACATCGCGTCGGCTGCCTTAAGGATGTACGCATGAGGGGTTTCAACGATTTTGTCGTCATGGTGAGACAAAACTGTGTCCACGACGATTTCTGCTTCACCGAATCGGGTCGCGTAATCGCCACTAATGACAGCGTGACTTCCCTCAATTTTGTAATCGAGCACCTTGCCAATGTCGTGCAGGATTCCTGAGCGCTTGGCGAGCTTCGGGTCCACACCAACTTCGTCAGCGAGCATTCCCGCAAGTCGCGCGACTTCGAGTGAATGGAAATACTGATTTTGACGATGGCTCGTGCGGTAGTTCAGTGCACCAATCAACTTGAGAATTTCCGGATGCATCGAATCAAGACCAAGAATCTTGATTGCATCTTGTCCCATGCGCAGTGTGGTGCGGTCGATATTTTGTTTGTGCTTTTGAAGAATTTGTCGAACTTTATCGGGATTAAATTGATTGCGACCAAACATCTCTTCCAAGGTCAGACGAATGACTTCTTTGTCGACTCCTGCGCCACCAGAGATTTTGAGAGTTGGGGGTTCGCTGGATTGAGGATCAACCACTGTATCCAGAGCGGTATCGGTACCCTCGAGCAGCAAAGCAACAAGAGGCGAACCTTCAGAGAAGTTTCGGATTACGACGTCTTTTGAGGG
>CAYWSV010000057.1:14455-18073 GCA_964460155.1 uncultured Oligoflexia bacterium
AAGCAACAAGAGGCGAACCTTCAGAGAAGTTTCGGATTACGACGTCTTTTGAGGGTGCTTCGACACTGAAGCTTGTTTTGGGCCAAATGAAACGCGGGCTGTAGCGGTTATAGATGTTCTGCAGCACATCGCGCGCACCGCGTTGTGCTTCGCCCTTGAGGCGTTCCTGATTTTCAAGAAGCCACTTGGAGATTCCTAGTTTTTCGACGTTGAGAACTTCATCACGAATAATGGGACGAAGTTCATCTTGTCGGGTGTTGGTCTTGACGACGAGAGATTCAACGAGACTTTTGTGAATCTCTGCCTTTTGTTCATCAATTTTTGCAAATTCAGGTGGAGTTTCGTGGCTCTTTTGCAGGCGAGCTGTGAGCTGATTTTCCTGTGTTTGAAACTCATTCCATTTGCGGTCAATTTTGCTTTGACGCTGATTGAGCTCTCGCTCGAAATCTTCCTGAAAACCACGAACAACTGCACGGTCTTCTTCAAGACGCTGAGCTTCGGCTTCAAGCTCTTCGCGCGCCGCGCGTAAAGCTTCTTCCAAAATCGCGTCGCGTCTTTGTTTAGCGTTTCGCAGAACCTGATCGGCCGATTCGCCGAGGCCGGCAATTGCGCTTTGGTTCCTCACCACCATCTTGCGAGCGAGTAGGGCTCCGACGATGCCGCTGACAACACTGACAGCAGTCGTTATGAGGAGGGTTGTGCTTTCCATTCTTTGCCTCTCTGGGGGTCTGGACCATTTCTCGATGTCGACCCTATCATGGAAACACGCACTCTTTGAAGGCATCAAGCAGGAGATTTACGACATGACGACCCTCACTCAGGAGCATTCTTCCGCGCCGTTTCCAACTGTTCAGATGATTGGTGGATTGGCTCGTTCAGCAGGTCAGCTGACCAACACTTACTTTCGGCGTGTTATTAATGTTGATGAAAAATCGGGCGATTTGGGGCTCGTTACCGAAGCTGATGTGGCTTCTGAAAAGTTTTTAAAGGGCGAAATTGCTCGAGTCTTTCCTACACACAGAGTTTTGGGTGAGGAATCCGGATGGTCGAACGGCGGTTCGAACGACGCTCCTCGCGAGGGGGATATTGTTTGGATCCTCGACCCGATCGACGGAACCACGAACTTTTCCAAGGGTAATATTTTTCATTGCATTTCGGTGGCTTGTGGAAAAATTGAGGGCGGACGTTTTGTTTGCGAACGGGCAGCCATCTATCAGCCCGGAACTAACGACTTGTACACCGCAGGGCGGGGCATGGGCGCTTGGGTCAATGATGAGCCCATTTATGTTTCTGCTGGTCCCGAGGTCCGCCGCTGGAGCGTGGCCACAGGCTTTAGCTCGAACAAGGGTTCGAGTCTGCACGGAGTCATTCGCTGTGTTGAAGAGTTTCAAAATAAAATCTTAGGAGTGCGCATCAACGGTGCAGCGGCTTTGGATCTCGCACTCACGGCGCGCGGAGTTTTCAATGGATTTTTTGAGGCGCGTTTGTCCGCATGGGGCATGGCTGCAGGAGATTTGATTGTTCGCGAAGCCGGCGGAGTGACCATAAACTATGAAGGCCAGCCGTTTGATGTGCTCAATGATAAACACATCGTGGCTGGCCCGGCTCATGTGGTTTCGTTTCTTTTAGAAACGCTCACAGGACTCAAGTCGGAACTTAAAGATACTTCTTGGCCATAACGTCGAGGCTCACAGGTTTAATTTTGCTTGCCTGTCCTGCCTGACCGAATTGAACCATTCTCTCTGCAACAATCTTTTGCATGGCCGCACGAGCGGGGGCCATGTATTTGCGTACGTCGAATTCGCTCGGATTTTCTTTGAAAATTTTGCGAATGGCGACGGTCATAGCCAGTCGGTTGTCGGTGTCGACGTTAATTTTGCGCACACCATTGCGGATGCCTTCCTGAATTTCAGAAACAGGAACACCCCATGTTGCTTTCATTTCGCCGCCATATTTACGGAATTCATCTTGAAGATCTTGTGGCACCGAGCTGGAGCCGTGCATCACAAGGTGAGTGTTTGGACACTTCTTGTGAATGGCTTTGATGCGTTCGATGTTCAGGATTCCACCGTCGGGCTTGCGCGTAAACTTGTAGGCACCGTGACTTGTTCCAATCGCAATAGCCAGAGCGTCGACTTTGGTTTCTTCAACAAAGCGCGCAGCTTCGTCGGGGTCTGTGAGGAGCTGGTCGTGCGAGAGTTTTCCTTCAAACCCATGACCATCTTCTTTTTCACCCATACCTGTTTCGAGTGAGCCAAGACAACCCAATTCGCCTTCAACACTCACGCCCATTGCATGCGCGCAACGCACGACATCGCGGGTAATTTTGACGTTGTAATCGTAACTGGCGGGCGACTTTCCGTCTTCCATCAGCGAGCCGTCCATCATGACACTCGTAAAGCCGTTTCTGATTGCAGACAGGCATGTGTTGAGTGAGTTTCCGTGGTCTTGGTGAACACAAACAGGAATTTCGGGATAAAGCTCGACAGCCGCAAACATCAGGTGGCGAAGAAAGGTGTCGTTCGTGTAAGCGCGCGCACCACGGCTTGCCTGAATGATGACGGGACTGTTGGTCTCTTTTGCTGCCTCCATGATGGCCTGAATCTGTTCAAGATTATTGACGTTGAATGCGGCAATTCCATAGGAGTTTTCAGCTGCGTGGTCGAGGAGCTGTCTCAGAGATATCAGAGCCATTCGGGCCTCCCTAGTCGGTTCGGGTCAAAATGAACTCGCGGGTCATAGCATTGTCCGCAGCAGACTGGCAAAATTGCGGCGTCTTGAAATGGAGTTGAATCATGCCTGCAGGGCAAAAAGATTCCCCCGAACTTCGCAAATTTAAACTGGGCCAGCCGAAAGAGGCTTACAGTTGTCCAATATTTAAGGTCGAGACTCGTGAAGCGACCAGTCATGATGGTGTGATTAGTCGCCCAATGTACACCCTCAAATGTTCTCAATGGGTCAATGTGGTTCCGGTGACCGCAGACGGACATGTGGTCCTGATTGAGCAGCATCGATTTGGTACAGATACAATTACGCTCGAAACCCCGGGGGGTGCAGTCGATCCGGATGAGCGCGATCTGACGATGGCGGCTTTGCGGGAACTTGAGGAAGAAACAGGTTTGACCAGTCAGCGCGTGCTTGCGCTTCCGGGATTCGCTCCCAATCCTGCTCTGCAGGGCAATCGGATTACTTACTTTATGGCCTTTGATTGTCAGCCGTTGGCCGTTCCTCGGGAACATCATGACCCCTTTGAGGTCATTCGTATCCGCATGGTCCCTATCGAAGAGGCTCTCATGATGGCTCGGTCGGGCCAGATTCAACACGCTTTGGCGGCTCTCGCTCTGCTGGTTGCAGAGCCATATCTGCGCGGACGCATGAAGGCTTAAATTTATTTTTCGCTGAGTTGCACAGATGCTTCGAGGGAGTCGGCGATGTCTCCAATCGACAAGCGTTGTCCGACGAGCAGAGTTTCGATTCCGAGCTGATAAGCTGGCAAGTCATAAAAAGGATCGTTGCCGATCATCACTGTGGATTCGGGAGTTCCGCCAATCTTTTTTAAGGTCTCTTCAAAAAACGCCCTGTGTGGTTTGGTGGATTTCATGACGTCCCACGACGTTA
>CAYWSV010000058.1:0-5533 GCA_964460155.1 uncultured Oligoflexia bacterium
AAGCGCTAACAAAAAATTCAATCAGCGCTCGTCATCGGCTCCGCTATTGCTCTTGTGCTGTTTGGTTTTTCGGGCACGGCAATGGCCGAAGATGCAAAATCCCGATTGCAGTTTTCACAAGAACTGCGTGAGATTGGTGACGAGTTGCGCTGCCCAACGTGTCAGGGCGTGAGTATCCTCGAGAGTGATACACCGCAGAGCGTTGCGATGCGGCGAGAGATTGAGCGACAAATGAACGAAGGAAAGAAGAAAGACGAGATCATCCGATTTTTTAGAGATCGGTATGGTGAGTGGATTTTGCGAAAACCAGACTCCGACAGCGCTGTCGGTAAAATGATCTGGGTTATTCCTTCTGTTGGATTAGTTCTTGGGCCAGTAGTGCTCGTTTGGGCAATTCGAACATCTCGGCGGCGTGAACTTCTCGAACGAGAAACGATTGAGAAAGAATTGCGCGCATTCATTGAGTCACGCAGGTTGAAGGGAGAGCAGGTATGATTCTGACTCTCGCTGCAGCAATTATTTTTTCGGCGCTCATCGTATGGTTCGTGCTTTTGCCTCTATTTTCTGCCGAGAATATGGACGTTTTCTCTTCGTCGTATAAGGGTTTTGCAGACGAAGCAGAGCTCAGGCAAGTGCTTGTCTTGCGCGACCAACTCATCGATCGCCTGTGTCATGGAACATCATTTGAGCAACGGGTTGCTGAATTGAGCGACGGCGATTGCTTTGATGCTCTGACATCCCTGTGTCTGCGGTTGCAGCGCGCGGATCTGCCGTTTTTGCCGCAGGCTGCCTCCGTCGAACAAGTGCCAGCCGTAAAACCTGAACAGCGTGGTTTTGCGCGAACAGGCTTTTTGCTTTTGACTCTTGTCTGTTCTCTGCTCTTTTTCATGGCTGCGCGTATGCCCGTGGCGTTCGGTCAACCTCTTGCTCCGCAAAATCCACAGAGTGGACAAACTCAACAGTCAGGTTCGGCAACAAAGCAGCAACCTGTTGAATCGCTGCATATCCTCGAACCCGGAGCACTTCTTCCGACCTCGAACCGGTATATTGTTACTCCCGCGCAGGCTCGCGTTTTGGTTCATCATGTGTCTGGATTTTCGGTTCCACTGACACACTCCAACTCAACCAAAATTGTTATGGCTGTTCCTGAAAACGTTTTCGATTGGCAAATTGTTGAGATTAAGCCCGAAGCTCTGGCGAAGCAGATCACTGTGACGCAGTGGAATGGTATGCCTGCGGTGCAGTTGCCCGAGGGAACTCAAGGATTGGCTGTGAGTTTAACGAGCCAATTCATGCTGGGCGGACAAAGTGGTCGGGTTGTTTGGAAGAACGATAAGCTTCCAGCTTTTCCGGGTGATCAAGTTGCAGTTCTCTTTGAGGTCCCGGGGATTTTTAAGCAAGTCTTTGGCTCAATGGCAGATGACTGGAATGTTTGGCCACCACGGCTCGTTCGGCCTGGTCAGGGTGTTCAGCTCAGCGGCCGCCAGATTCAAATGAACCCTCAGAATCCGCCAAGACGAGTGCAGATTGTTTCTCGCGAGGCTGTTGAGGGTGGTCCTTTTATAAAATTTGAAGTTGTTGGTTTGGTTCCGAGTCGCACCCCGTTAATCGTCCTTGGAGCATTGGTTGGAGCTATTTTGTTTGGTGTTGCACTGACTGTTTCGTCCCGTCGTGCTCGTTGGAGAATTGACGCTCCTGAATCCTTGCTCCGGTGAATCGCTGAGCCGTACACTCAGCAAACAGCCAGTGTCAGCAAAAGCAAATTAGTTTGTGGGGGCCTTTCCATGATACTCAACAGCTCAACCGTGCAACTTATCAGAACGAACGCCGCTCGTTTGGCAAACTCGATCCGCAGCAAGGAAGATCTCAATGATCTCGCGACTGCTGGGAATTTTGAGCAGGTCTTTGCAGCGATTGAAGCACTTCTCACCAACACAGACATGTACTTTGATGATGATCTTTTGATGTGTTTGGATGATTCGAACTGGCGCAACTTCAAAGCAACACTTTTGGTTTACACGCTCAATATCGTAAACCGCTATGTTGCGACAGCTCGCGAAGGTTCACACGTGGCTCGTGATACTCATGATTACGTTCCCGCTGCTGCTCACATGTAATTAAGTGGCTGCTTCAGGCAAAGCCATTCGATGAAACCCGCCGCACAGGCGGGTTTTTTTGTTCGGGTGAGGGTTTCGAAGAGTCTGGTGTGCATCGGGTAGTTGTTCATTTTTTTACTACGTTTCCTGCATCCGAAACGGCCTCTAAGATTGACAATCAAAGGGTTCGGAGCGAGCTTTGACCCATTGTTCTGTCTTAATTCAACGGAGTGTCGGAAGTGCTGAATGAGCCGCAGGTTCAGTTGTTGAATTTCTTTCGAGACAAAGATGACTTTCCCCTGATCATTCTTTTCGGTTCTTACGCGGATGGCAGGCAGACTGAGACTTCAGATGTTGATGTCGCCTTCTATGTTGAAAAACCATTGTCAGTCGATGAGCGCCTTGAATTGCAAGATGAACTGCAGGCTGTGCTGAGTAGAACTGTGGATTTGATTGATCTACGAGATGCTCATGGAGCCTTGTTGCAGGAAGTGTTGGTGCGAGGATTGCGGATTAAAAATGAACACCCTGCCGTGTACGAGAGATTGCTCGGAAGAATGTTGAGAGAGAAGGAAGATGACGCAAGGGTTCTTCAGAAAATCGTTGATTTGAGGCTGAAATGAAAAACTCCGTGAACTGGACTCTTATCGATGAAAAGTGCGACACAATTCTTCGTTGTCTCCGTCGAATTGAGGAAAAAAAGACTCAGACTCTCGATGAGCTTCGTGTGGATCCCGACAGACGCGATATCATTGTTTTGAATTTGGAGCGCACTGTTCAGGCATGCGTTGATGTGGCAACCCACTTCATTGCATTTTCCTCCTTTCCAGCTCCTCCGACGATGTCTGATTCTTTCGACTTGTTGCAGAGGCAGGGATTGATTCCAGAATCTCTGGCACTTCGACTCAGAAAAGCGGTGGGCTTACGAAACATTCTAGTCCACGAATATACAAAAATTGATTGGCATATTTTATGGGTGGTTATTGAAAACCACTTGAGTGACTTCAAAGATTTCGTTGTTCAAATCCGCGCTCAAAAGACGCAGTAGCATTCGGCCAATCACTTCTTGGGAATTTCGCCATTAAAAATCTTTTGAACGGCCTGATGAAAGCTGCTGACGGTGACGGCTTCACGGAACAAGACGGAGGGCTGACCCGAGAAATTGGAACCTGCAGGATAAATTCCCACAGCAGGCAAACCCGACAAGTCCCATTTTTGAGTGAGCTCTTCTGATTGAGGGTTTGATTCCGTAAAGTCGATTTTCAACGCAATGAAGTGTTGGTTGATGAGAGCTTCCACTCCACTTTCATTCCAAACTTCGGCATCCATCTTGAGGCAAGCGGCACACCACTGCGCCCATGCATCAACAATCAACCCTTTATTTTGTTCGCGGGCTGCCTTTTCTGCCTCGGCCCAATTCTTGTACCAGTAGACGCGGTCACTTTGTTGGGCTTGCGGAGCAGGAATATCGACAGGGTCATTGATACGAGAGAGCGATGGGAATGATGCATTTTCGGGAGCGATGAAGCCTTTGATCGCCGAAAGTGCGATCCACAGCGCGAGCATGGATAGACCAATCTGCAATCCAATTTTGTAAATTGGATTGTTTTGATTTTTGGTCAAAAGAACAATGAACACCAAAGTCAGCGCAGAAATTGTTAGCACTCCAGTGAGTGGAGGCTTAACGTAAATCAGTGAAATAAATCCAATGCCCTGAATCAACGGCTTCAAATAATAAGCTGCAAGCGAGAACATCAGCGCCGCGAAAACGTGTTTAACAAAACTCATTGCCAAGCCAGCTTTGGGCAAGCGTTTGAATTGCTGTGAAAGTAGTCCAAGAAACAAGTATGGCGCGCCAAACCCGGCGGCGAATACACTCATCAAGACAAACCCGTAAAGAGGATCTTTGGTTTGTCCAACGAGCAAAAGCAGCATGCTTAAAACCGGACCTGTGCAGGGAGCTGCAACGAGTCCCGACACGGCACCCATCGTGAGGACGGCCAGATGAGGCGATTTGCGCGACAATGGAATTCGATTTGCTGCCGCCTGAATGCGGCTGAGGTCGAAGACGTCGAGCATCGACAACCCAAGGACGAACATCAGCACAGCAAGTCCTGCGTTGACCAATTTACTTTGGAGCAGACTGCCAAACAGTGAGCCCGTCATGCCCGCAACAACACCCATTGCTGCGTAGGAGATGATGATCCCGATTACGTACATCACGACCGGAACCATGGATTGTTTGCTGTTTCCAGAAGAGGCGCCTGTTGTGCCCGAAGTGTCATTGGCGCGGCTCAGAACATTCAGCGTGATGGGAATCATAGGGTAGACGCAGGGTGTAAGATTCATCAGCAACCCTGCAAGAAACAGTGCGGGAAAAAGCAGCCAGCTGCGTGCCATGAGCGACCGTTGGACTTCTGCAGTCAACGAATCGGTTAATGAAACACCGTTGGTTTTTTCGGGTCGAAATGAAGGTTGTGGCGTTGCCGCGATGGTCGCCACGGGTGTCGGCGTTGCCGCGATGGTTGCGACGGGCGTTGGTGTTACGGCAATGGTTGCGGCGGGCGTTGGCGTTGCTGCGACTGCGGCAGCGGGTGGTAATGAACTTGGGCTTGGCCCACCCAGAGAACTTGAGCTTGCACCACTTGAACCTAGTCCACCGGAACCAAGCCCGCTTGAGCCTTGCCCGAGCCCTGCCGAACGAGGTTCGGCTTGCGATGTTTGACCCGGGCGCGCTTGAACGAGGAAGTAGGCCGGAAGGAGACAGGTGTTTACCGAACAGGCCTCAAACCGAATGCGAATAAAACCTGTTTCATCCATCGGAATGTCGCTTGTCAGCGCGAAGCGGGCACCTTTTTCATGGACTGCGCGAGGTTCGTTGTAGAAGGGATCCTGAATGACTTTTGCTTCGGGCTGAGCTTTTGAGGTCAGCGGAATCGGTGCATTGAGGGTTGCTGCGCTGCGGTATTCAAACCGAAGTCCGTGGTCATAAATCTTGAATCCACCGCGGGCATCGAGTTCCAGTTCGGCAGCCGATGTTTTGCCCGTTGTTGTTATTCTGACAAGTTTAAATTGGATGACATTTGCGGGGTCGATCTTGTTGAGCGATTTGAGCGGCACTGCGAACGGATCATTTTGTGCTGCGGCGGACAAGGGCATGCACACGTGGCAAAGAACGACAAGGGTGCACAACAGAGTTACAAACATCTCGCGAAGATTGCGCATGGCTGCGGGCGATGTCAGAGTATCACCGTTTTGAAGCATTTGAGCCCCGATTCACAGAGAGTTAAAATATGGCAGTGAGCACATTACCGAACCTGCGTCATTCCAGAACGAACACCCGAAACGATCACAAAGTCCTCGTCGTTGTTCTCGACGGAGTTGGATGGAAGGACACTCAAGACCATCTCACAATGCAACTCGATCGTCACGCGGGT
>CAYWSV010000058.1:5543-17807 GCA_964460155.1 uncultured Oligoflexia bacterium
AACGCCGTTGCCGCTGCGTATATTCCGAATCTAACCAAATTAATGCAAAGCCCGTTGAGCCGCACGCTGCTTGCGCATGGGCCAAGCGTGGGGCTGCCTTCAGACGACGACATGGGTAACAGCGAAGTGGGTCACAATGCTTTAGGCGCGGGCAAAATATTTGCTCAAGGTGCAAAGCTCGTGAACGAGGCAATCAGTTCGGGTCGCCTGTTCGAAGGGCGCGGATGGCAGACGGCAGTCCAGCGAGCTGAACTCAAGGATGGTCGTTCGGCCCTGCATTTTTGCGGTTTACTCTCGGATGGAAATGTACACAGTCATATTGATCATCTTTTTGCACTGATTCGTGCAGCCAAGACGGCTGGTGTGCGCAAAGTTAGATTGCACGTCCTTCTCGATGGTCGAGATGTGGGGCCAGACACTGCCGAGATTTATGCAGGCAAGCTTTCTGATTTTCTCAAGGACGTAAATAATTCCGCATTCGACTGTCAGGTTGCGAGTGGCGGTGGGCGCATGTTTGTGACCATGGATCGCTACAACAGCGATTGGTCGATTGTAGAGCGTGGATACAATGCGCATGTTTTGGGTGAAGGACGCACATTTAACTCGCTTGAGGACGCACTCAAGACGTTTCGAAGTGAAGGTCTAAAAGCTGACCAAAATCTGCCACCATTTGTGATTGTTTCTGGCAATCAGCCTGTGGGTCCGGTGGCTGATGCGGATAGTTTTGTCTTCTTCAATTTCCGCGGCGATCGTGCAATTCAAATCAGTAGAGCACTGACAGAAGATAATTTTAAAGAATTCAACCGCAAGCGTTTTCCAAAGGTCGTTTATGCAGGAATGATGCAATACGATGGCGACCTCAAGATTCCAGAAAATTATCTGGTTGAGCCACCGCAAATTGCAGGCACGATGGGCGAAATTTTGAGTGCGGCAGGGGTGCGACAGTTTGCCTGCAGCGAAACGCAGAAATACGGCCACGTCACCTACTTCTGGAATGGAAATCGCAGTGGAAAATTTAACGACGCGTTAGAAAATTACGTCGAAATTGCATCTGACCTTGGTTCGTTTGCCGAGCGTCCTTGGATGAAATCTGCCGAAATTGCCGACCGCACAATCGCTGAAATGCGCAAGAATTCATTCCGCGTCGGACGCATCAATTTTGCGAATGGCGACATGGTTGGCCATACCGGCGAATTTGCGGCGACGCTTGTTTCTGTTGCTGCAGCAGATTTGGCTTTGGGTCGGATTCTGACTGCGGCTGCCGAGACAAACACAGTGGTCGTTGTCACGGCTGACCATGGCAACGCCGACGAAATGTATGAGGTCGACAAAAAATCTGGACGAGTGCAGATGGACGCGAGCGGAAAGCCGCGTGCAAAAACAAGCCACACACTGGCTCCTGTGCCGTTCGCGATTTTCAATGCTGAGCTTTTGAATTGCGGTTTGCACATGCGCGATGATCTTCCCAAGGCAGGCTTAGCCAACATTGCTGCTACAGTTTTTGAACTTGCTGGATTTGAGACACCTGAAGGATTCGAGCCGAGCTTGATTCAACTTGTGAGCTCAAAGGGCGAGGGCACAGAGGCATCGGGTGTGTCTCAGCAAAAAAAAAATCTGACGCACAGTGAATCGTTCAATCATCCCAGACTCTGTGCACCGATGAGTGTGCGTCAGCAGCGGGATATGTATTCACTCGGCTTAAGCTCTTCATTTTTTGCTAAAACAGTTGCTGCTCTGCGTGCGCCCGACGGGTGTCCTTGGGATAAAGAGCAAAGTATAGAGTCACTGCGTCCTTATCTGATTGAAGAAGCCTACGAAGCCGTTGAGGCTGCTGCTGCATACGCACAAGCAGGTGATGTTGCGACGGCGAAAAGTTATTGCGGTGAGCTTGGCGACGTATTGCTCCAGATTTTTCTCAACTCACAAATTGCATCTGAAAAAGAACACTTCAAAGTCGCCGATGTTTTTGCATCCATCATTGATAAAATGGTGCGCAGACATCCGCATGTCTTTGCGCCCGCCGAAAGCTCTGTGACCACCGCCGATGACGTTGTTCGGCAGTGGGATGTCATCAAATCCTCGGAAGAAGGTTCAGCCTCTCCTCGGCCGAAATCGCTTTTGCACAAAGCATCCAAAAAGCACTCCCAACCTACACTTTCGTATTCGACAGCTGTATCCAAATCGTCTTGGAAACTTGGTTTTGCCTGGAAAACTTTGAATGAGACCTTTGCAGACCTCAATTCCGAGGTCGACGAATTAAGGCGTGAATTGATTGTTGAAGAGCCCGACTGGCAGCGTGTGTCCGACGAAATTGGCGACATCGTTTTTGCATTAACGAACGTCGTTGTTTTTCTAAACGAGACGACATTTAAACAGGCGCAGACTCTGGACTTCGATCTTTCAGCACGTGCCAGCATCGCTAAATTTCTTTCGCGATTTGAAGGAATGGAGGCGCTCATGCGCGAGCGTGGGGTTGAGGTCAGTGAAGAGTCCGTGAAAGGCCTCAGTCTGCAGGTTTGGGATGAACTTTGGCGGGAGGCCAAGCGCAGGAAATACCGTTGAATTGATTGATGCCGGCCTTGCAAAGCCCCCCTCTTCGGGGCATCCTTTTGCAACACGGTGCAATAGACTCCGACCCTGACTATCCACGAGGCGTTTATGGTTTTGAAGAAATTGTTCGGCAAACGCGAGTCCGAGACGACAACAAAACAATCTGCTGTCGAAGGGGCGAGCGCAGCTCAGTCTGAGGCAGCGCCTGCTGCTGAGGAGCAACGTCCCAGCGAATCACAAGATGCGGGAGAGCCCAAGGCTGCCGAGTACCTCGAGTTGGCAATGGTCGAGAATGCCCGCAACGATACGCCTGACAGCCGCAGAAAAGTTTATCAGGAACTGTTGTTCTCTGAGCTTCTGCTTGCGTTGACTGAGCCCGATCCAAATGCTGCTCAGCCTGCTGCAGGTGAGCAAGGTCAGAATATGAGCGTTGCCATTCTTCAGAATTCTGCCGGTACACCCTTTGCGGCAGCTTTCACGAGCGGAGCGGCCGCACGTCGTTGGCGTCCCGATGGTGGCCAATACGTTTCGGTCAGAGGCCAAGATATCTTCAAGTTGCTTGAGCCCAGTCCGGCAGAAGTGATTGTTGTTAATCCGGGCAGTGCGCCATTCATCATTCTTCCCAAGGTCGAGTACCGCCAATTGGCTATGGGGATTGTTCCCCAATCGGCTCAAAGTCCTGTTCAAATCGCCAGCGGCGCTCCTGCTGAGCAAGCTCAAGAGGGCGGCGAAGGGCAAATGCAGGTGGCCTTCCCACCGGACGTCTTCACCGAAGATCAGAAAGCACGAGCGAAAGACATCCTCAGTGCCAATACAAGCATCGAAGCGGCCGTGTTTGGTGCGATTCTGCCTCCAAATGCAGCACAAGATGGATGGATTCGGACAATCTTCCTCCGCGTTGCCGGTGTGGCTGAAAATCAAGACGCGATGCAGAATTTCTGCACAAGCGTGCGCAACGGTATTGTCGAGGGCAAAGAAGACATGTTTGATCAGACACCTTTTGAAGTGGGCGTGATGCCTGATGAAGGTTTCTGGCAGGCCATGCATCAAAACGGAATCATTCTCTTTGACAAGAATCCCCCTCCTATGCCACAGCCTGAAGCAAAGGACGGGATTGTCGAGGCCCATCTCGAGGCCTGACCTCAGAGCTTCGTTTGAGGTTTTTTTCGTCCTTTCGGGTTTGGAGTGCCTTTAAATGGCTGAAGTTCGCAAAGGAAAAACAGAACAACGTGCAAAGCCGCGCACGCGTGCGGCTGCAACACGGACGACGGTTCCTCGAACCGACCCTGATATTAAAAGGCTGCTCGCGGAAACTCAGGACCAGCTGAGCTTAATTCATGGTGTTCTTGAGGAACTCTGTGAACGGCAAGAGGCTCTGGCTGCGTGGCAGATGGAGTTCTCTAAAAGGCTCGTCACTCTTCAAGAAGCGCAATGGCGCAGCCTTGAAGATCTCGCAGGAGTCGACATGGGTCGACCGGTGGAGAAAGCTTTTGGAATTCAGTTGTCTGATGCTGAGCCTGAAGCCTCGGACGATCATTTCGACGCAGCTGGTAAAATGCTTGATGAAATCAACACTCAAGCCATGCCCAAGCGCGCTGAGCGCATGCGCAGAAGACGTGATTTTCCGCGCCCTTCGGCAGTAGAACCTGAGTCTTCCGACGAAGATTCAATCAATGTTGATATTCGCGCTCAAGACAACTCTCCAGAAAGCGTTTTCGTGATGCCCTCGAAGGTGGATGTGCATTGACAGAGACCGAGATTCTTTCAAGCGCATCACGAAGAGCTCTGCACATGAGCCGCACTCTCGAGCAGCTCAACACACAACTTCTTCAGTCAACTGATTTTCAAAAAGCTTTTAACGATGTTTTGAATCTCGTCTGTTCGTGCCGCATTGGTCAAACAGATGAATCACACGCACCGTCGCAAACGTTGCATTTCGTCGCCGTGGGTAAATCCGGCGGCGTTGCGCAGGTCCTTGTCGCCATGCTGGCGAGCGTTGGAATTCAAGCGCGATTTTTGCATCCAACAGAAGCTCTGCATGGTGATTTGGGATCCGTTGTTGCGCGCGATCCTGTTCTTCTGATTTCGAACAACGGACGCAGCGCAGAATTGCTCGCCGTACTTCCCATGCTCAAAGAGAGAGGCTGTCAGCTCGTTGCATTGACCAGCCGTCTGGATTCTCCGTTGGCTCAAGCGTGTGACACAGTTCTTCAGTTGCCTGTTCAAAGTGAGGCGTGTCCGCTCAATCAGGCTCCTCTCACCAGCACCGTAACAACGCTTGCGTTGGGTCAACTTCTTGTGGCTGCGTCAATGGAGAAGCGTTTTTACGATGTGTCTTCCTATGCTCGAAATCATCCGGGTGGGGCGATTGGCAAGCGGATTTTTGTTCGTGTGGATGACCTCATGGTCTCGGGCAAATATCTTCCGCGCATCTCTCCGGCAGACGAGTTTAAAAAATGCATTTCACGCATGACCGAATGTGCGCTGGGGGCGTTGTTGGTTGTTGATAGCAACGACCAATTGCTTGGCCTGATTGCGGAAAGAGATTTGCGTTCCGCCATGGAAGCTCGCGGCCCTGCGGTGTTTGATGCGGTTGTTTCGGAAATCATGAATGCCAAACCGATTACTTTGAAGTCGGGAACACTCGCTGTCGAAGCTCTGCAAATTATGGAAAACAGACCGCGTCCGTTGAATGCTCTGCCTATTGTCGATGAACAGGGCAAAGCTCTGGGGCTGCTGCGTCTTCATGATCTTGTCTCGGCCGGCATTTCTACGGCGCTTTGAGTCCATAAAAAACGACGCTCGGGAAGAGCGTCGCGATGTTGCTGTCAACACTTGCCAGCTCTCACTGGCAAGTGATTTTATTATTTCAACTCCATCCCTTCAGCCGCAAGAGTTGTGCGGATCCAGTTTTTGTATTTGCGTGCGTCTGTATATGAGTTGTCCACGCCAACACAGTTTTGCAGAATTTCGATACCCGCCGAGGTCACGCCAATCACGAACCAGCGCCCCTGATCATCTTGAGCGTACATTGGGCCACCAGAATCTCCTGCACAGGCACCTTTCATGAACGAACCCACATTCAAGAGATTCGATTTGCGTTCAATCGATTTAAGCGGAAGGCTAACTTCTCTGAGTGTTCCGGTGTTGTTGTTGCGGCGGCTGCGTGTCACGCCGAATCCCACCAAAGTTACCGGATGCCCTTCTTTCAGGGGCATGGTTTCGTCGGCTATTTCAACGGGCATGTACGATTCGGGAATGTTGTCTTCCAGAATCATGACACCAATATCGTTTGGAGGAGCATCGGCATTGCCTTGCAGGGTGAGTTCGGGGTTCCACTTTTCATGTGGAATCACCTTACTCGCTCTGACCCATTCACCTGCGAAAGAGACGCGCGTGCCGAAAAAAGCGATGAAATCTTTGGTCGAAGGCAAAATAAAAGCGGAACTTTTTTGATTGGTGCGTGGGTCGAATTCCTGAAGGCAATGGGCCGCCGTCATCAGTACGCGTGGTCCGATGATGGTTGCAGTGCAAAATGACCGACCCAAGTCGAGCAAATGGCGAGCAGTTGAACGTCGCTGATTCGCTGCATCGGTGGTAAGCGCGACAGTCGAAAGTCTGCGCACATCATTGACGTTAGGATCAACAGGCGAGCCACCCACAATTTTGACCTGCGCATCATCGCGATTCTTTTTGTGTGTCGCGGTTCCACATCCCGTGGCAAATGTCCCCACACACACAACGGCAGCGATCCAGCAACGTGGAGAGAGGTGCGATGATTGAATCATGAGTTCCTCCGTGATGGCGTGATTTTGGGTCTTCAGGGCGCTTCGAAAAATTTATTCAGAGATTCGCCGTTGAGGGTTCGAACGTGAATAAGTGAATCCGCCGTAAGAGGCTTATCGAGGGTGACGGCACCCTGAAAGACACGCTTTCTTACAGTTGCTCTTGTGCAACGTGAGGCCGGAAGAATTTCGGAAATAGGTCGCACAACAAGCGTATTATCCGGACCTAAATGTGTACGAATCTCCTTAAGGGAAAAGCATCCGTCACCTTGAAGTTGAGGCCAGTTTCCGCTGATGACAAGCTTTTGTCGGCTACCCAAAGTTCCGGGGAGAAGAACAACTTCTTCCACGGGCGCGTAAAGGAAATCGTCGGGAGCTGCGCTGCGCGCACGTTCGACAACCAAAGGAAGTGCGTTCAGCGAGGGCATTCCCTCCACAACAATCTTCCATGTTCCAGCAGAGAGCGTTCCGAAAGTCACACGTTGTGTGAAAGGAACAATGACCTGAGCACAAGGTTCGCCACGATAGACATAGACCTCAGGTGTGAGTGTAATTGTCTTGGTGTCGTGATCTATTTTTTTCCCCACAGGACCTGTCTTCATGCAGGCATTCGGAAAACGCCCCTGAACAATGACTTCGGCATTATCGTTGTCATCGAAGCCTTGCGGGACAAAGACTTTATCTACAGGTGCAGGTTCACGAGTCACCGATGGTACTTCTGCGCGTGCAGTAAAAGAAAGACAGGTCAACGGTGCTACAATCAATGCGGAAGCGATTGCGTGTGAAGACTTATGCATGTGCAGACCTCGCGTTCGGTTGGGGTGAAGGCGCTTGAAGGACGGCGACACAGCATTGTTTTTATGTGACAGGGCCAGCAGAAACAAAAAGAAAAAGGCTTATTTTGAGGAAAGATGCTGGACACGGTGGGTCGGCAAATTTTGCAGCCCGAATTTGGGAAGGCTTGCCGATACGACTCACACTGCAGGGTGAATCGCTCTTGGCAAAGGACGCGTTGAATGATGTGGATGAAGACCCAAATCAAAAGAATGATGTACCGGTGGTCTTGGTCGGCTGTTGCCGTGTTTCTCGTTCCCAGTTTTTTTGGGGGGTGTAACACGCGGCAAAACCCCGATGCCGACGACCGCGTGTCCTACGGTCAGCGAAAATATATTGTTGGTGGCGAAGATGTGCGCACGGGAGACGCCGTTGCTGCGTCGACCGTCGTGCTGCTGAATGGCAATGGAAAAATGCGCTGCAGCGGAACCCTCATCGCCCCACGTCTTGTTGTTTCTGCGGCTCATTGTTTTGTTGACAGCGAACTGGATAACTCAAATCTCTCGGTAGGCTTTGGCGTGAAGACCGATGCGCTGACGCGGCGCACGATAAAGAGGTTTACAGCACATCCTTCCTATGATCCCAATCGTCCGTTGGGCGAAACGGCGCCGTTGTTTGACATCGCTCTTATGGAGCTTGACGAAGACGCCCCTGCAGGGACGCGTTCTGCGCGTGTCCCTGATGCAACTTTTGTTTTAAATTCCGGCGACCCCATGACGCTTGCCGGTTTTGGATTGAGTTATACCAGCGGAACAGGCTCGGGGCGCACAGGAGGAGGTTCAGGGACTCTGCGTAAAGTTTCGTTGCCTCTGAGTTTCGTATTGTTAGCTTCCAAACAATTGAAGATCACCAATAGCAACGAACAAGCTGTTTGCAGCGGCGATTCGGGTGGACCTGCATTTGCATTGTCGCAGCCTGATGAGTTGGTTGTCACGGGCGTAACCTCGTGGGGTTACTCGCGCTGCGAAAATGGCTTGTCTGTGTTTACAGACGTTCGACAATACACTGATTGGATTGTTGCCAACAGCAATGGACTTTTGACCCGCGATAATATCGTTGGTGGTTCGGGCCAGCCTCCGTCGGGCGATCAAACTCGGCCGCCTGTTCAGGCTCCTTACACGTCAGTCGTCCAATCTGCATATGCGCTTTTGGATGACATCCGCCAAGGTCGAATCACCCAGTCGTTTGGTGAAGTCAAAGATCGCAACGCAGGCAAGTACAATCGATCATTTTTGTTTTTCTTTCGCAACTCAGAGCCCAAATACTATTGCCTGCACGTGCGCGGTGATGGCACAGCATTCGAAGGAAATTGGGGAGAGAAACGCGGACAGTATATTATTTTTGGTCAGGTCCGCGTTTCGGAGTTGGCGAACTTTGATGCCTTTGGATGCTCGTGGCAGGCCGCTAAGACCGGCTGGTATTGGTACCTTGATCAATAATCAGTTCAAGTTTTCAGAAGACTAAGCGGCCTTCTTCGGAATGCGAATCGACAGAATGCCATCTGAGAACGTTGCCGATTTTTCGTCGAGAATTGCATCAGCAGCCAAATGAATGCCGCGTTCATATTGCTCGGCTTTGTGCTCGCAATAAGACATTTTAAAATCCGCCGGTTCGACACAGGCCCGCCGAGCTCTTAGCATGAGTGTTCGCCCTTGAGTTTGCAGGTCGATGGAATTTGCGTCGACTCCGGGAAGGTCGACACGAATGTCGTAGATGTTCTGATTTTCCAGAACATCGATGCGTGGATGCAGGTGCTTGGCCTCTTCCTGTTTGAAGATACTGCGCGTGTCGTTGTAGATGTGGTTCCAAAGAGTTCCAAATTGTTCGGCGAGCTTTTGCCCACGTGGACTGATTCCAGCAAAAATGGAACGAAATGTTTTTTTGTCTTTTCGACTGTTCAAATCCAATTCATGCCTCATCGTCGACCTCCCTTTTTTTCAAAGAGAACAGACGATATCTTCATAGGCTATTTTCATTTTTTATTCCGATGAAGAACCTTATGAGGAGGTCAGATTCAATCTCAGAGGCAAGGAGCAGTCGAAGACATTCGCAGCATGAAAGAAAGGTTCTGCCTTGCCGTCTGTCATGTAGACTTCGAGTTCTAACGCGCTGGCTGACTGTTTGTCGGTGAGATCAATTTTAATTTCACTCTTCGTTTTCTGAATGAGAACTCGCGCCTGCACGAGCGGAAGAGTTATTGAAAAATCACCGATCTCATTCCATTTGCGTGTCGAGATTTTGAGTGTCTTTGAGAAGTTTGACACGCAGACTCCGAGCCATTCTTCAATGATGATGTTCACCAATGCCGCTTCGCTCCAGGCCTGATGCGGAGCTCCTTTCGGCCAACTCCAGTGCGAATGGCTTGTCAGGCCATCAAGGAGTTCAGGCAACGCTCCGCCTTGAGTTCCATGAATGCCATGCCAGACCAATGTTTGCGTCAGTTGATGGGCTTTTTCGCTGTGCGATGAGTGCAGCAGCAATTGAACGGCCGAATGGCTGAGCCAAGGCCAAATTGTTCCATTGTGATAGGCCCAGTCGGGGTGCTCCAGACCACGACGCGAGCCGAATTCGTGATACGGGTGAAAGTGAATTTTATTTTCAAAGATAAAAGCACTTTCTTCGCCATAAATCTCGTTGACCAAAGACGGATATCGCACTGGCGTTTCGGGGCTGAGAGTGCGCACGCCGTAAGACACAATCAGGTCTGAATCGTTCATGTCTTTGAGCGTTGCTTCAAGTTCGTTCTCGCGCAGCAGTCGTCCGAGCACACCTGCTTTTTGAAGAGCTGAGAAACCTAACAAGAGATTGGGCCGCAGAGCGCAATCCTGAGAGCCATCGGGCCGCAGGTGATCGGCCCAGCGCTTTTTCTCTGGATTGTAAAATTGTTCGCGCAGAGTTTTGAGACCCGTGCGCGCTGCAGCTGCAAAAAGTTCGGCATCTTCGCTGCCCAGAGTGCGCACAAGAATATCTGCCCAACGCACAAGAGCGGCAATCCAAAAGGCTTGAATTTCGAACGCTCGATTGGCACGCGGACTGCAGGGCAGAAGTTCACCTGAAGGTGCTGTTTTTTGCGCGTCCATCCACGTATCCGCAGGTCCATGGGTGACGAGCAGACCTTTTTGAAAAATCTTGGCCGTGTTGCGCATGTGTCCCAACAAGCGAGGCATGATTGCGCGTAGGTCTTCTGTGAGTCCCGCGAAATCGACGAGATCAGCCGTCGACAAAAGCAACAGCGGCATTGCATCTGCACTGTTGGTCGTGGTTGCGGATACGGTCGTGTAATTTGGAATCTCGGTTTCGGCCGTTGCCCAAAGGTCGCAAATGAGTTTACGCCCGTCATCTATGCGTCCTGACCACAAAAAGGCGGCCCGGAAACTGTGACACATGTCCCGTGTCCAGAATTGTGTGAACCAAGGCAGACCTGCCTGTAAACCCAGAACTCCGTCTGTCCGTCGGCGAACCAGCTGATTCAGACTCTCGCGTGCATTTGCGAATGCAGCAGGCCAGTCGGTGTTTTTTGTGGAGCACTCGAATTCTGCGGGCTGTGCGCTGTTTGGGGGAGGTTGACGCGTGGCACTCGCACTCTCGGCGAGTATGACCCTGATGAACGCGCTTTGATGGGGAGCCAGAGTTATTTTTGATTCATGTGTTTTCAAGACACTTCGTGTTGGATTTTCACCGCGTGTGAAGTCGGCATGCGTGTGGGGTTCAAGATGCACAGGTGAATCGAGAGTCGTCCAGGTCGACGGCTGTTCGCTGTCGGCTGCCAGAGCCGTGAAGCTTATTTTGTCCGGCATGAGTTCGGATTGCACATTGAGGCACTGGGGTGCGCGGGGATCAAAAATAATTTGAGCATGAGCACCTCCTGTTTGTGGAACACCAGCAGGGCAAAGTGTCCACTGCGGACTGACACTCAAAATGCTGCGCGGATTTGAAGATTTGCAGTGTGTCGAAGGTCCACGCGTCCAACTCACTTTGAATTCCGAAGATCTGCGCGGCCAATCCCATTTTTCAAAGACGTCGCATCCGCAATTCATTTGCCAGGTGCGTAGGATTGATGTGTTGGTGCGTGAGGTTCGAATCCAATGGGGTTGATTCTT
Source organism: uncultured Oligoflexia bacterium (assembly GCA_964460155.1). Classification (GTDB taxonomy): domain Bacteria; phylum Bdellovibrionota_B; class Oligoflexia; order Silvanigrellales; family Silvanigrellaceae; genus RFOM01. Next base: position 16,813 of record CAYWSV010000058.1, read on the forward strand.
TTCCGATGAAAAATTTGCATCGTTTTCGTGGCTCAATGACCAACTGATGTCTGCAAAGATGCTGAGGTCGCCGATACACAGGCCTTGCCACTTTCTGTAAATTCCGCCGGAAGCCGACAGCATGAGAAAACCCAACGTCTCTGAGGTCAGAAAGAGTTCAGTCTGTGGCTGGGTTGTTTCAAAATGCAGTTCTCTCATGCGCAACCTCTTTTCAATTCACCTTCGCTGTTATGCCATGCATTATGGGTTGGGAACAAAATGCGGGTAATTTTGGCGGTCGCCAAAAACTGCTTCTTTTGAACTTAACTCCACGTTGTTAAAATTAAGACGTCTGAAAATTCAGAACTTTTTTGTCTGAAGTCTGGGGTTGAGCAATGAAATTGACTTTTCGAACCAAAGTTCTCGGTATCATCTTTGCGGCGTGTGTTGTCTGTACAGCCTCCGCGATTGTGGTTGCCCGTTATTTGGTGCACGAAAACGCCGAGCGTGCGCTGTTGGATAAGTCTGCAGCGATTCTCTCTCGTATCGAGGAAGCACAGGCTTACGTCGGAGAGATGAACACATTGGGTGATCTTATCGAGCAGACGAAGGCTAAGTTCCCCGATGGAACGCTTTCGAAAGAGCACAAGGAAAAGTTGCTTAAGTCCGTGCCCATCTACGTTCTGTTCACCATGGGATACTCGGGCGAGAAAACAGACGGCTATAAGTTTAGAATCTTCTCGGATGCACCGAGGCGAGAAGAGCATCGTGCCAATGGTGAGGAAATGGAGCTCTTAAAAACATTTGAGCAAGATCCTTTCATGAAGGAGATTGTTCAGAAGTCGTCCGATGGCAAATCCATCAGTCTGACTCGCCCTATTCGTATTCAGGAAAAACAAGGCTGTCTTTTGTGTCATGGTCATCCATCCACAAGCCCATACAACAACGGCAAAGACATTCTTGGATATCCGATGGAAGACTTGAAGAACGGCACGCTGCGTGGTGCCTATACTGTC
>CAYWSV010000059.1:0-10116 GCA_964460155.1 uncultured Oligoflexia bacterium
AGCAGGTTTTACGTTTGCAGCTTCAGCTTTCTTTTCTGCAGCAGCTTGCTTCAACTCGGTCGCTTCAGCTTTCTTTTCTGCAGTCGCTTGCTTCATTTCGGCAGCTTCAGCTCTTTTCTTCGCAGCTGCTTGTTTCATTGGAGCTGCATTGGTTGCTGGGGCTTGAGGTGTTGCAGCCTGCATTGCACCAGAACCCTGTGCAGCAGCGGGTGACTGCATCGTAGCGGGTGCCTGTACTGCATTAGGTGCCTGTACTGCTGCAGGTGCATGCTGGGCTATGCTTGTCATGCTGTTATCCGGACGAATAGCGAGAACATCTTTGGCTTCAATTCGACCGCTTGAGGTTTCAAGCTTACCGCCGCTGGTCAAATCAGTAATCGCTTCGACTTTGGTCATGAAGCTCGTTTTGGTCTTCATTTCCTTGCCATCGATCGTGGATGCTTGAACCTCGAATGTGTATTCACCGGGTTTAGCATTCAAGCCACCATCGGTTTTACCATCCCACTCAATAGCGTGGCGTCCTGCGTCTTTTTCGCCAAGACCCAATGTACGCACGACAGTGCCGTTTGTGTCCTTAATAAGTACACTCACGCTTCCCGCTGCAGCACCCAGCTCCACTGAACCTTGGTTAACACCTTGGCCAGAAGTCACTTTAAGCTTCGAGCCATTCACCTCAACGAGTTTGCCGAGGTAGGGAGTGAGTCTGTCGACGTTCGCTTGAGCATTCTGGTTGGACATGTCGGTGAGCGATTTGTTCACATTGATGAGCTGCTCAACCGTGTTAAATTGCGCCAACTGAGTGGCCATCTCGTGGTTTTCCATTGGTTTGGTCGGGTCTTGATATTTGAGCTGGGTCACCATGAGGTTCAGGTAATCATCTTTGTCCAACTTGTTTTTGAGTTTGTCTTGTTTGCGTCCACTGACGCGTTCGAGCATTTCACGAAATTCCTTGTCGTTCTTGCTCTCACCGACTTTAAGTTCACCGCCCTCGCCAATTGCCTTCTTATCTTCTTCCATTTGAACAGCGATTTTGTTGTTCGACTCACCAATAACCTTGTCGAAGTTGAATGTCTCACGACCGCCTTCGCGGGCTTTCTTTGCGTCCTCAAAGGCCGGATTTACATCCACCTGTGGGGCAACGTAGGGTCCTGATTTGTTCGTAACGCTGAGCATTGTTTACGATCCCTCGTCAGTGAGCACTCAGTCAGAGTTTAAAATCAATCAGGCAATAACCTTAAGTGATCCATTTGCATTGCGTTGCACATTTGTCTGCGGATCATTTTTGCCTGAGTAATTTTTTCTTGCGTTTCCTGAATTCGAGGCAGGAACGGCTGCGGGAATCTGTGGACCATTAAAGAAGCGCTCTCCTCCGCTAAAATTCTGCTGAGAAGAATTTCCGCTGTTTTGTGAGAACGAGGAAAAGTTCTGCTGCTGCTGCTGCTGTTGTTGTTGTTGGTTGGATCTTGAGTTTTCATTCTGAGATGAGTTTTGGAATCCTGTGTCACCCAGTTTGGCATCGGTTGCGAAGCTCACGCCTTCCAGCATGACTTTATGTTTCTCGAGACCTGCTTTGAGCTCATCAGTCTGTTTTTCGAGCTCATTCTTGATGCGTTCACTGTTTGCAATCAATTCAACATTCACTTTGTTGTTGTCGGACATGTTGATGCGCAATTCGACAACACCCAATTGACTGTCCTTAATCTGAACTTTGGCTGTTCCGCCTCCTTTAGCGGCCAGTTCTGCGGCGATGCTCTGCGTTCTCAGAGCGGCAGCTCTGGCCATTTCACGGCTGCGTTCTGCTTGTTTGGCTTGTGCGTCGGCCTTTTCATCTGTCTCTAAGCCAAGGCCCTTTGCTTTGTTTTGTTCACCACGCGCAGCTCCCACACCAGTCACGGATGCAGAATCCGCTCCTTGTCCTGAAGAGTTACCCTGAGAGTTTTGCTGATTTTGAGTGTTGCTGAACTGTTCGCTGCCGGTTGATGGCATAGCGTTGAGTCCAGCAACAGCATCGCGTGTCATGACCAAGTTGGAGCCAGTGTCAGTTGGATTGGCGAGTCGTGCAGATACCTGTCCGCCATTTGTCCCATTCAGAGTTGAGGAACTTTGGTTTGTATTCTGTGCGATTTGGGGGCCAGACATTGCATCGAGCATGGCCTGTTGATCTGGTGAAAGATCACGATAGGAAAGCCATTGAGGTTGCGCCGTAGCTTGAGCCTCTCTCAATTGCATCTGTCTTAAGGCAGCAGCCGAGTGAAGATCCTGCATTTGAAGCTTGTCGAGTTGCGCGCCCTTGAGCTGAGACAATTGCTCAACGCGATCAAGTGTGAACTGTTCGAGTGCGCGCTCTTGAAGAGATTGCTGTGCAAGCAGGTCACGAATGGCCATATCATTTTGAGCCCACTCCATTTCAGCCATTCTCTTCATGAGTTCTTGGTTTTGAAGATTCTTTCCATCTACTCCGGAAATAACTTTGGTTGCGCCAACCTTAGCCTCTGGATTTGCATTGAATTCAAATTTGACATCATCAAACTTGGAAGCAATCTCGCCCAGCTGATCGGGTTTAGTTGCCTGATGGTTCTCGAGATGGCCGTTGTCCTGCATCGCCGACAGACGTCCAAGTTTGTCGTCGAGTGTCTTCATCACATCGCCGAGAGATTTTGGTCCATCACCCACCTGCGTGACCAGTTGGTCTGCCTGTTGAGTCTGAGCTTGTTTGTTGTTGAGAAGATTCTGAACGTTCTCAACTGCAGCAGTTTGAACTTTGGTCTGAGCATGTGCCAAGGGGTTAACCTTTGCAGTGCCCATCTGCTGCGCAGTGAGAAGCTGAGACAAAGCCTGTTCGTTGTCGTCCTGCGAATCGGATTTCTTGTCTTTGGATTTTGCCGATTTCTTTGGACCGTTTTCAGATTTCGTTTTCTTCTGGGAGTCATTGGCCAATTTGCCGTCGTCGCTCGACTGTTTGTCGGAACGTTCGTTCTTGACTGTCTGTACTTCGGGTTTGTCTACTTTGCTGAGTTCAAGAAGCTGCGAAAATGAATTCGCTCCCGCAAGTGCAACTCCATTCGTCATGGGGAGGCTTCCAGCCAGCAGTGAGTCCTGCCCTGTGAGTTCCTGACCCGATCCGAGGGTTGAAAACATGCTGTCACCGGATTTGAGTTCATCCTGACCGGCGCGAGTAGAAGGAACGCTGTTCAGAGGAGAGAGTCTGGATGAGTTGATCATGGCAAGCCTCCGTGGGTTCCTTCGAAATGTAGTCCCTCTGAAAAATTCTCTTGAGAGTCGTGATTGCAGCTCCGGACGCTTTTTTTTCGCTGCAGAGTTTTCAAAATGCATTTTTTTTGCGCAGCAGAAAGTGGTCAGTGACTGCTTGGTAAAGATCTAAGACCAAAAAAAAAGCCAAGAGGTTCCGGTTTTATGCCCATAATACGGTTACCTGAGGGTGGATAAATTCTTCCGCGTCAATTGACTAGCTGGCCACACCCTCATACACTCCGGGTCATTCTCACACGGAAAAGCATTGGCTTGCGGTGATCTGCACAGGGAGTGTGCTCGGATTTCCGCGCAGAGTGCGACAGGGATTGCGCGCTTTTGAACCGTGTGGGTTTACCCGAAGGGAGTCGGTATGAAAGCGTCTGCACGTTCAATTGCGTCCATTCTCGGCGTTATTGCAGTCTCTTCCCTTGGCGTGTGGGGATTCGCCGACGGCAGTCGTGCACCCAAGAAAATTGCATTTACCGAAGACGGTTATCCGTACATTCGCGGTGAATATCTTGTAAAAGTTAAATCCTCTGCTGCTCTCGAGCGTTTGCTCGACAATCAGTATGAGAATATGGGCGCTGTGGCGCGTAAAGCACCTCTGATGAATGCCGGTGAGTCGGGTCAGTGGTACAAAATCCAAATTTCAGATGACTACAAACTGCGTGAAGCAATTCTCTCGGCACGTGAAAGTGCTGATGTTGTTTATGCTGAGCCAAACTACGTTTATTACACGCAAACAAACAAAGAAAAGAATATTCCTATGCCTCCTTCGAAGGGCGGCAAGGGCGGACCAGATTACAAAGACGCACCGGCTATGCCTGTGCCACCCGTTGTCGACCCAGACGTCGCCAAAATGTACGGCCTTTCAAAGATTGGTGCTCAGCAAGCGTGGCAGATTACAGGCGGCAGTGCGAAAGTTTTGGTTGCCGACATCGACACAGGAATCGACTACAACCACGAAGACCTAATCAACAATCTTTGGCGCAATCCGTCTGAAATTGCGGGCGACGGAGTCGACAACGACGGCAACGGTTACATTGACGACATCGTGGGCTGGGACTTCCGTGATAAAGACGCACGTCCATTCGATGACAATTCGCACGGCACACACACTGCGGGAACGATTGCAGCCACAGGCGGAAACGGAATCGGTATCTCTGGTGTTGCGCAGCAGGCAAGTGTAATGGCGCTCCGCTTTCTTGGCGGTGCAGAGGGCTCGGGCTCCCTTGAAGATGCTATCAAGGCCATTGAGTACGCGACCGACAACGGTGCAACAATCATGTCCAACAGCTGGGGTGGTGGCGGATATTCACAGGCGATGTTCGACGCTATTTCGCGCGCCAATGACAAAGGCATTCTGTTCATTGCTGCTGCTGGAAATTCGGGCAGCGACAACGACAAAAAAGCTCAGTACCCTGCGAACTACAAGCTTCCTAACGTGCTGACCATTGCTGCAACGGATTCGGCCGACAAGCTCGCTTCTTTCAGCTGTTTTGGTGCAACCACTGTTCACATGGCAGCGCCGGGAGTTAAAATCCTCAGCACAGTTCCGGGTGACAAATACAACAGCCTCAGCGGTACATCGATGGCGACTCCTCATGTAACGGGCGCTGCAGTTTTGTTGAAGTCTGTGTATCCAAATATGAAGGCACGCGAACTGAAGGCGGCCCTGTTGGAGTCGGTTGAAAAGCTTCCGAGCCTTTCTGGCAAAGTAACAACCGGTGGCCGATTGAACATTTCGCGCGCACTTGCTGTTGCCAAAGCGCAATACGGTGAGCCCTCATCTGGGAACTGATTTCCTAGCCCGGCATCGGTCCGGCGTGGGCAACGGTTCATCAGCTCGAGTCACTGATTCGAAATAAAATCATCGGAGCAATCCAGAACGGAGGCTCCGATGATTTTTTTATCTGGTCAGAAATCTCTCAGACTGATGTCAGGCATTGCCGCGCTTGGACTGCTGTCTGCGCTTGGCGTGGGTGCAGTTCATGCTTCAACACATTTCAATAGAAAAGATTCGCACCAGCGCTTTGTTTCGAATGAGTTTTTGATCAAGGTGAAAAATCGACGCGTTCTATCGGAGATTAGCCGGGATTTAGTTTTGGATGTTGTGCCGCATCCTTTACTCGTCACTAAAGAGGGTGAATGGTTCAAAGTGACGGACCCGAATCTTGCTTTGAGCCTCGATGATTTTCAGGCTCATGTGTATTCCGAGAGTTTTCTTCAAGACAACATTCTTCACATTGAAAAGAATCTTCTCTGGCAAGCGCTCAACATTTCGTCTGATCCCGTGCCAGAAACTGCACCTCGTCTTCCAGCAAAACGAAAAAACGATCCGATGTTGAGTCGCTCCTATGGAATCTTGAAAGTTCAAGCCCAGCAGGCATGGACAAAAACGATTGGGAGTGAACAAGTAGTGGTTGCAGATATCGACACGGGGATCGACTACAACCACCAAGATCTCATCAACAACATCTGGCGCAATCCAAAGGAATTGCGTGGTGACAAGAAAGATAACGATGGCAATGGGTTTGTTGACGATGTGGTGGGCTGGGATTTTGCCAATAACGATTCCCTACCATGGGATGACAACGGGCACGGATCTCACACTTCCGGAAGTATCGGTGCAACTGGCGGCAATGGAGTTGGAACTTCGGGTGTCACTCAAAGAGTTCAACTCATGGGGCTTAAATTCTTGGATGCCGATGGTTCAGGAACAACTGAGAATGCTATTCGCGCGATCAAGTACGCGGTGAATCATGGCGCGGTTATTCTTTCCAATAGTTGGGGCGGCGACGAGTACTCAAAAGCACTTGAAGATGCAATTTCCGAAGCAGGAAGTCATAACGTGCTTTTTGTTGCTGCGGCCGGCAACGATGGAACCAACAACGATACTCAGCCAATGTATCCAGCGGCGTACAATCTTCCTAATGTGATAGCGGTTGCAGCATCTGATCGTGAAGATATGCTTACAGATTATAGTAATTTTGGTGTTAATAGTGTTCATATTGCTGCCCCGGGTGATGGTATTTTTTCGACCGTCCCGGGTAATAAGTATGAAATTAACAGTGGCACCTCGATGGCGTGCCCCCATGTTGCTGGTGCAGCGGCACTGTTAAAATCCTTACGTCCCAATTTGTCGGCTGTCAGTATGAAGAGAATTCTCATGCAGTCGGTGGACAAAGTTCCTGAATATGCGGATAAGATCGTCAGCGGTGGGCGGTTGAATGTCGCACGTGCACTGGCCCTTGCCGCAGAGGAGCAAAACTGAACTGAGGGCCTTCCGATTTCATGATTGAAAGCGAGATTCAAGGTCGCATACGTTGGTCAAGCATTAGGATTTTTGTTCAATCGGTCGTTCATCAAAGAGCTCCGCTGATTGCGGGGCTCTTTGCGTTGATGGTTGCATCCGCCTGCTGGTCTGTGGTCACTCACCTCAGTGGTCGCCTCGCAGACCGCATACTTGAAGTCGGTGGAATCGGTCTGCCGGTTCATTCTGATGTTCACATCAAATTCTATTTTGTTTTCATTCTGGCGTGCCTCTACATCATGTACTTAGGTAACCGCTATGGACGCATGTTCGTCAATGCTGCGTTGATCAAGGCACTGAGTGCGCTGCACTCTAAAGCGTTGGTTGCTGTACTGACTGCACCCATGAATTTTTTTAATGAGAATCCGAGCGGGCGCATTGTCTCAAGGTTTGCGGGTGATTTTCAAAACGCCTCGCAATCTCTCGATCGAACCATGGCAACATTTATATATGCTATTCTCGCCATGCTTTTTAGTTCTGTGGCCATTCTGCGCACACATCCTGTGGTGTTGCTCATTGCCATCCCTTTTGCGTTCGCAATTTTCATTGCCAGTCGGTTTTTTGGTCGACGCGCACGAGAGGCGCAACGTGCGTCCGGCCGAGCTGCAGCATCTGTACAAGCTCACCTCAACGAAACCGGAAATATTGGACTGTCTGTGCGTGCGTTGGGTCTACAAGACGGTCTTGGTCAACGCATGGGACATCTTCAGAGCGAGTCGGCACGACTCTCCTTAGCCACTCTGGAGCTCAGCAATCTTAGGGCCCTGACTCAGGCGATATTGGCTCTCGGCTTAATGGCTGTTGCAGTTTTTGCGTCCAAGATTGCATACGAAAAAGGTCAACTGAGTGTGGGGCAGGCTGGCGCTGTGATCACCCTTCTTATGGTGATTCTGCGCAACTTTGTTCTGGTCATTGAGCTTGTGAATACCGTTGAACTTGGTTTTGTGAGTATTGAGCGCATCAATCAATACACAACCCTTCCTTCGGAAGACGGGCAGCTCGAGAGGGCAGAAGGTTCAGGTCAACCGACAGATGGCTGTCTTTTGAAATTTAGTCATGTTGCTGTTCGGTATGGTTCATCCGCGCCTCGAGTTTTGGATGGACTGAGTGCCGAAATTCATTCGTGCGGCATTTATGGAATTGTGGGTCGCACAGGTGCTGGAAAGAGCACTCTAATTTCTGCTTTGCTTCGCTTTGTGCCGCTTGAATCGGGTCAAATATATTTGAACGGAGAGAATATCTCTGTGTTGCCCGTGGTGCAGGTACGCAGGCGGATTGCTTTTGTGCCTCAAGATCCAATTCTATTCTCGGGAAGTCTTTTGGCGAATGTGATTCCGTCGGCACAGTTGGACGATGTGCAAGCCCGACAGTCTGCTCTCGATGCGCTTGCGACCGTGGGTCTTTCAGATTGGCTTGCCCAACTTCCCTTGGGTTTGCGCACGGAACTCACGGAGCGTGGACTCAATTTGAGTCAGGGACAACGTCAACTCGTCTGTCTTGCGCGAGCCTTGGCGCAGCAACCTGCGATACTTGTGCTCGATGAAGCCACGAGTGCAGTTGATCCGGAAACAGAAAAGCTTGTAAACGTTGCGCTCCAGAAAATTAAATCGAAAATTCCTGTCTTACTTATTGCGCATCGGCCCGCAACGATACGTTCGTGTGACGAGGTGTGGTTGCTTAAATCCGGAAAGATTGTCTGGACGGGTTTACCTTCTGCTTTGCCAACGGCGGAGGTGATGGAATGAACCGCAAGACCTCGCGCTCCATGGACCTCGGTGCAGCACTGCGGGTTTTACTGAATTCAGAGTCCTTTCGATACATCACCCGAATTTTGCGCATACGAGTCACACTCACTGCACTTGCCCTTGTCTGTGCAACGCTCGCCGGACTTTATGCCATTGATTCCCAGTCGCAGCTCATGGGTTTTCAAGAACACTCTCGAAATGGCAATGTTGGACGCTTTTACATTCTCTTTGTGTCTTTTGTCGGTGCTCAGCTTCTTTTTGAAGTCTTGCAATGGTTCCGACGCTCTTTGCAAAATCAGGTGTCTGTCTTTGCGACCGATGAACTGCGGCGCAGAATTTATGCGAAGTACTGTGAATTCCGCTACTGTGAACTTCAAACTTTGTCGTCGGGCGAAGTTGCTCAATTGCATTCTTCAGATGCATCTTTGTTGGCCTCGGTCTGGGCCGACGGAATTTTATCTTTTCTCACAACACTGATGCTGACTTTGGGTGTCTCGATTTTTCTGACGGTCCAAATCGGGGTCGCCGGAAGTTTGTTTTTTGTAGTCTTGATCATTCTTATTTTTCTGGCTCAGCGATTCTCTCGCCAGATGGCTCCCACGATGCAAAAGCGCGCAATATACTCAGCACAACGATTGTCGGTGGTTCAGGAGTCTGTGCGATCGGTGAGTTTGGTAAAGGCGCTGACGGCTGAAAAAGAATTTGCAAAACGCGTCGACAGCTTTTTGAACCTCGAACAAGAGATGAAATTGCTGACAAACCAAATCAGCTGTCGGTACGTTCCTGTGTTTGCTTCTTTGCGCTGGTTCGCCTGGGCGGGTGTTTTAGTTTGGATTATTTACTCACCACTTGTCACAGGTGTTGAGCTCGAGCCTTCAACTCTTGTCGCTCTGGTTTTTGCCGTCAATTGGTTCTCGAGCTTGCTGCAAGACTCGTTTCTGTTTGTGGGAACGTACCTGAGTTCAATTCAGGTGGGCGCTGTCTCTGCCCAACGGATAGATTCATTTTTAGGTTTGCCCGTGAGCCAGCCGGTTTTTTTTCCTCCTCCTGCCAATCCGTCTGGGGAAGCTCTGCTTGGTGTTGAGCATGTGTCAGTCGAATACCCGACTCGGCGTGGGCAGTGGGCTCTGAATGATGTGAGTCTGACTGCACTTCGCGGCCAGCTTGTCGTGATTATTGGACCTGTGGGTTCCGGAAAGTCCACTCTTCTCAGAACCCTCTTAGGTGAATTGATTCCCACTCATGGGCGGGTTTTGCGCAGCTCTGGACTGAAGGTAGCCTACTTGCCGCAAGACGTGGTTTTGCCTTCTGCGACCTTGCGTGATGCCATGCGCTATCAGTTTGAAAATGCTTTGAGTGAAGACGACCTTTTGAGCGAGCTCCTCAGGCGGGCTGAGTTTGGTCCCGACCTCGAGACACTCAATTCGGGTCTGGGGACAGCCATTGGCGAGCGGGGGGTCACCCTTTCGGGAGGGCAGCGGCTGCGGGTCGGGCTGTCTCAGCTTGCATACTTTAAAGAGGCCGACGTGATTTTGCTCGATGACCCCGTCGCCGCCCTCGACGCGCAGACGTCCGAAAGAATCAACTCGAGCCTTATCTGCGGGTTGTGGGCTGGACGAACACGCATCCTCACCACTCACCGATTGGATTTGGCTCGGTCTGCAGACTGGGTCGTCCGCATGGAGGGTGGGCGTGTGGTCGAACAGGGCCCACCCGAGCAGCTCGGAGTGCATCGCTCCCATTCCTGAAGATCATTTCTAGGCTTGACCGTTGGGGTCTTTGCCGCTAGGGTGCGGCCCTGCTTGA
>CAYWSV010000059.1:10126-17777 GCA_964460155.1 uncultured Oligoflexia bacterium
CGGTACAACCAAGCGTTTCTTGCGAATATATAAGAAAGGTGTGCGATGCCAACCATTAACCAACTCGTAGAAAAGGGGCGCCACCCCAAAGTCTACCGCAGTAAATCGCCCGCAATGGCGAACTGCCCGCAACGCCGCGGTGTGTGCACTCGCGTGTACACGACCACGCCAAAGAAGCCGAACTCCGCAATCCGTAAGGTTGCTAAGGTTCGTTTGACTTCTGGTTTTGAAGTCATTTCCTACATTCCCGGTGAAGGCCACAACCTGCAGGAGCACAGCGTTGTTCTCGTGCGCGGCGGTCGTGTCAAAGACCTGCCCGGTGTGCGTTACCACATCGTCCGCGGTTCTTTGGACACCGCTGGTGTGGCTAAGCGCCGTCAATCGCGCTCCAAATACGGAGCCAAGAAGCCCAAGGGAGGCGCAGCAGTCGCCGAACCAGCAAAGAAGGGCAAGAAGTAATAAGTCCTTCGGGATTTATTGCTTCGCGCAGAACCTCCAGAGACTTCTGGTGGAGCTCTGCAAAAAGAGGCAGCACGCGGATGGTTTTCAGTTTCAGTCCGCAAGCTGATGTAAGGAACCCGCTTTTTTGTTTTATCTGAAAGCGGTGAACTGAAGACTCCTGAAAGGATTTTATTATGTCACGTAGACGTCGCCCGATACGCCGCGAGATTCTTCCGGATCCGGTATTTGCTGACACACTCGTCACCAAATTCGTGAACTGCATGATGATCGACGGTAAGAAGAGCGCCTCGGAAAAGATTTTCTATGGCGCAATCGAATTGATCTCCAAGAAGGCTGCTGGTGAGGATCCTCTCCAGATGTTCAAGCGTGCGCTTGAGAATCTGAAGCCACAGGTTGAAGTGAAGAGCCGCCGCGTTGGTGGTTCGAACTATCAGGTTCCTGTTGAAGTCCGTCCCGAGCGCCGTCAGGCTTTGGCAATTCGTTGGTTGATTGGTTACTCACGCCTTCGCAACGAGAAGTCCATGGTTGACAAACTCGCAGCTGAAATCATCGACGCGGCCAACCGTCGCGGTGCAGCGATGAAGAAGCGCGAGGACGTTCACAAAATGGCAGAAGCAAACAAAGCGTTTGCTCACTACCGCTTCTAATTTTAGAACGCCGCACTTCAAGCACAAACAGCGCCCCGTACCGGCGCTGTTTTTTTTGGCCACCAGCATGTGAAAGAGCTTGTTCATGAGTCATGATCTCAGTCAGTTTCGCAACATCGGTATTATGGCGCACATCGACGCTGGCAAAACCACAACCTCAGAACGTCTGCTTTATTACACGGGAAAAAGTCACAAGCTGGGCGAAGTTCACGAAGGTACGGCAACGATGGATTGGATGGTGCAAGAGCAAGAGCGCGGCATCACCATTACCTCGGCTGCTACAACTGTATTTTGGAAAGACACACGCATTAACCTCATCGACACTCCCGGACACGTGGACTTCACCATCGAAGTCGAGCGTTCGTTGCGCGTTCTCGATGGAGCCGTCGCAGTTTTTGATGCGGCCAATGGAGTTGAACCTCAGTCTGAAACGGTTTGGCGTCAGGCCGAGCGCTACCATGTGCCGCGCATCGCGTTCCTGAATAAGATGGATAAAGTCGGCGCCGATTTTGAAATGTGCATCGAGTCAATGCGCACAAAACTCAACGCGCGTGTCGCGTTGGCGCAATTGCCCATTGGCTCTGAAAATACATTTTCCGGTGTCATTGATCTGGTTGAAATGAAATCATGGACATGGTCGGGTGATGATAAGGATTCGCCGTTCAAGGAAGGTCCAGTTCCACCTGAAATGCTCGACGACGCTCAATTGTATCGTCACGAATTAGTCGAGACACTTGCCGATTTCGATGATGCGCTTGCCGAAGCTGTGCTGTCTGACGCCGAAGTCTCGGCGGAAATGATTAAAAAGGCATTGCGTAAAGCTGTTATCGGCTTGGATTTGGTTCCTGTCTTCATGGGAACAGCATTCAAGAATAAGGGAATCCAGCCCCTTTTAAATGCGATTGTCGACTACCTTCCTTCTCCTCTGGATGTTCCTCCTGTTGAAGGTGTTGAGGTTGAGGGAATTGTTGGAGCAGGCAAGCGCCCTCACAGCGCCGATGCTCCTTTCTCTGCGATTGTTTTTAAAATCATGAGCGATCCTTTTGTTGGATCGTTGTCGTTTGCGCGCATCTACAGTGGAAAGCTCAAAGTGGGTGATGCGGTTCAGAACGTGCTCAAGCAGAAGAAAGAACGCGTCACAAAGATTTTGATGATGCATGCCAATGATCGCTCGGAAGTTGAAGAAGTTTCGGCTGGAGAAATTGTTGCTCTGGTGGGTCTAAAATTCGCAGTCACGGGTGACACGCTTGCTGCAATTGATGCTCCGATTGCCTATGAAGCTATGAAATTTCCGGAGCCCGTCATCTCGCTTGCGGTTGAGCCCAAATCCACAGCCGATTTGGACAAACTCATGCAGAGTCTCAATCGTCTTGCGACCGAGGACCCTTCGTTGCGCGTGAGTACGTCCGAGGAAACAGGTCAGGTTTTGATTTCTGGAATGGGTGAGCTTCATTTGCAGATTATTGCCGATCGCCTTCTGCGTGAATTCAAGGTGCAAGCCAACATCGGTAAGCCTCAGGTTAGTTATCGTGAATCCATTACGAAGTCTGCTGCAGCGCGCGAAGAGTTTACTCGAGCATTGAACAACAAGACCTTCTCCGCATGGGTGGCACTCAAGGCCGTAAGCACTGATGTGCGTGGTGCTCCGTCGCTCGAAATCGTCAAGAAACCCAACGTGCCCAACAATGTCTTTGCAGCCCTCAAAGAGAGTCTTGAAGGTGCTGTCAGTAGCGGTCCTTTGTGCGGATATCCGCTTGTGAATCTGAAAGTTGAAGTGACCGACTTTTCGTTCGATCCAACATTGGTAGATGAGGTTTGTTACAAAGTTGCCGCCGCCAATGCTGTGCGTTCCGCGTTGGAAAAGTCTTCGCCGGTGATGATGGAACCATTCATGAAGGTCGAAATTGTCGTTCCACCCGAATCCAGCGGAACAATTGTTTCCGATGTCAACGGACGGCGTGGCCGAGTCTTGGGCTTGGATGCGCGTGGACATTTGCAAGTTGTACAGGCCGAAATCCCGCTCGCAGAACTTTTTGGCTACGAAACAGATATCCGTAGTTTGTCGCAGGGTCGTGCGAGCAGCACGATGCAGTTCTCGCACTACGAGGCGGTGCCAAAAAACCTGCAGGACAAGATCATGGGCTTGGTCTGATCGGCAAAAAATTCACATCGAGCTTGAACGTCTCTCCGTTAACATCAGTCTGCAAGGTTTTGCGAATTGCAGGGCGCGGAGGTCACATTATGAAAACGTTTCGTAGATCCGGTGAGAAAGCCACATCGTTCAAGCTCGCATTGAAGGCTTCGGCGTTGGTTTTGCCCGTTGCTATTGTCTCTGCATGCGGTGCGATGTCCAATCCTGCCCGCAAGGACATGCCTTCGCGTTTGATGCTTGAAGCGCAGTCTGAATACGACGCAGGAAATTATTCAAAAGCGGTTGAGCTGCTTGAAAAACTCGTCGAAAAAGATCCGAGCAATGATGAGGGGCGCGTGCGATTGACGTTCGCCTACAGCGGCTCCTTGGGAATTACTCCGGTTGAATTTGTGAAAAACTTAGCAGCCTCAACAGGTTCGTCTTCGGGTTCAGGCTCCGACATCACCAAGCTCACGGGCAAATCATCGCTTCCGGATGCAAAAATTCAGCAACTCAAGACGCAGAGCGGTACAATTACAAGTGCATCTCAGCTTCGTTCATTGTTTCCTGAATTTGCAACTTTCCAAAGAGCATTCCTGACCGTTTGCCCGCTGTTTTCGAAGTCGACCATCACAGCATTAAAGACCAAAGCTGCCAGTGCACTAGAAATTCTTGAAGTCAGTAAGTGCGGCGATGGGCGCGACTCTGCAAATGCAAACATCAGCGTGGCCGCATTGTTTTTGGCGCTGGGTCAGTTCTCGAGTTTGTATAAAGCTGTTCTCGATGCCGACGGTGATGGCACAATTGATATTCAGAAGAGGGCCACCGACGCAAAAGCTTCGATTGACAGTCTGAATGCGACAAACAGCAACGGTAACCCAGCTGCTGCTGCTGCCGGTCTGGAAACGTTGCGCACAGCGACCCAGACACTCACGAGTGTTGGTCAAACGCTGAAGGGTGATGTGTTCAAACTCGCAGTCGCTCAGTTCAGCATCATCGATGCCGTTGTGACCGGCACAAATCTTCCCGCCGACGTGAAAACGAACATCAGCAAGGGGATTGAAGGTTTGAATACCGCGTTGGCGACTATAAACAGCTACATGGATGCCGGTAAAACAACCGCTACGACCACACAAACTGGAACTGCAACAGCCCAAGCTGCGGCTCAGGCAAAAGATAAAGCTGATTCTCTGTTAAATAATATTACCGAAGAAGAAAAAATTGACGCATATTGCAAAGATATTTATTGCTTCAATCAAATCTATAATACGGCACAAACTCCAACGAAGTGTGTCGGTAGGACGTACACATTAGCACAATGCACAACGACACCCACAGTTCCACCTCAGCAGTGAATCCTACAACTGCTTCAGACCACTTTGCAAAGCTTGATGCTGAGCTTATTCTGTCGGCCGCTGAATCCACAGGATTGCGGTCGACAGGTCGTTTTCAGCAACTCAATAGTATGGAAAATCGGGTCTACGCGGTAGAAATTGAAGACTCATCGCAGCCCCGCGGTGTCGGACAGGTCATTATTAAATTCTATCGGCCTCAGCGGTGGACGCCTGACATGCTTATCAGTGAGCATGCACTTCTTAGGCTTCTTGCTGAAGAAAATATAGAAACACCCAAACTTGTTCCCATCGTTCAAAAGTCTTTTATTCATCCCCTCGCGCATACACTAAGAAGCAAATTACGTGGAGATTTGTCTTCTTCTTTCCCAACGTCGGCAACGCTCGGCTTCATTGGTGGCTTCTCATTTGCTGTTTGGCAGAAAATCTACGGACGCGTTCCACTCGAACTCGAAGAAAAAGACTTGCTCAGCATTGGTCGTACAATTGCGCGCATGCATAATCTTTTTGAACGTCATATCGACACAGAGCATTTTATCCGACCACGCTTCACTCTGGACATGTATGTTCATTCCCCTCTCTCGCATCTCACGAGTTGGAATAAAGTTCCGCGCCAATTTCAGCAGGGGCTTTTTGGCCTCATCGAGCAGATAGGCCGAGGCCTTGAGTGGCTTCCTCATGCAGACGTTTTTATTCCGGTGCATGGCGATCTTCACCGTCTTAATTTGGTACAGATGACCGATGGCGGGCAATTCTGGTTTGTTGATTTTGATGATTGTCAGATGGGCTTGGCTATGCAGGATTTGTGGCCGTTGGCCTCGACATGCGGAATCATCGTACCTTCTCACTTAGAAGACGTCTCGCCCTCTTCTTATGCTCTTGGACTTTTAACCGAGGGTTACCGTGATTTTCGTGCACTCCCCAACGATTGGGAGATCTTTGTCGAACCCCTGCGCACGCTCAAGATGATTCATTATTTAGGCTGGATTGCAGGTCGATGGACAGACCCGTTCTTTAGACAGACGTTTTCATTTTTCGAGGATGTTGATTACTGGGAGAAAACCTATTTTGATTTGTCTGACCAGTATCAATCGCTCACTTCTCAGGGATTATTGGAGCTCTAGCATAGCTCGAGAAAGACTAAGATTCCCCGTAATTGTATTTATAGACAGGACACTCCTCCCTCAACATATTCTCTATCTGCGGTGACTTCAGCCTTTGATTTTTGCTCGGTTTCAAACTTCCCGCTGTTCTTCTTTGATGTTGGTATCTCTTCTGACTTCGCTTCTGGAAGAGCGAGAATCGATGCACCGCCAGATGTAGGCTCATCATCGACGGTGTTGAGTACCATCAAAGGCAAAACTCCCTTGAGCGAGAGAAGTGAACCACTGTCAGAGCGGGTAAAACTAACGGTTTTATGGTCGTGCGGAATTGCAATTCTCAGTGTTCCAAGCGGACCGACCCCAAAAACATCGCCGGTCGCAGATGGTGGAACAAGAATTTTCTGCGGCTGGCGGCTTGCTGAAGTTAGCGGAAAATGTCCGAAGCGTATGTTGTTTTTGCTGACTGAGCTCGCCGAAGAGTAGTTTGTTGAGACGAACAATGCGGTGGATATTTTTATATCCCCTTGAGTTTGGCTTTGCTCCTTAAGCACGTCTTTAATTGAATAAATGATTCTTGAGGTTACATCTTTGTAATATTTTCTGAGTTCGCTCGCATACGCATTTGCATATTCATCTGCATCTGAGAATTTAATTGGCTGTGAGGTAGTATCCATTCGACGTCCGGCGAGCAAATTCGCAAGTGAAATTCCAAATCCGGGCTCTTTCTCGTTAATTCGGCCTGTAAAAGGGTCAATGCGTTGAGAAAGTTTATCAAAAATATTGACTTTACTGCCAGTCTCGTCGCTTTCGACAAGATATCGGCCGGCACTTTCAACGAGACCCCTCTGTGCACCACAAAGCGGTGAAACATCAAAGTTTGAGTCAGCCGTTATTTTACACATATCCATACTGAGCAAATAACCCAACTGAGCGTAGTTCTGCAGTCGCATGAGTCCAATTACGCCATCAACTTTGCGCATGTGTTCGTTATATAAGTTTTTTAGATTGCCGTTTTCAGACAGAAATTTGTCCAAAGCCGATTTCTTTTCTGTGAGGCGTTCTTTTATGAATTCAAAATCGCGTCGGTTCATCGATGATTTGGTAATTTCCAAGTCAAAGACGCCAAGGTCCAAAAAGCTCCAGCAGCTCTGGGTTGTCTTTCGCTCAGGATCATCGATCGCGGGTACCCAGTCTTTGTCGTTGCATATAATTGCATTATTGCCTTCAAAAGTTCCCTCTCCTTCAGGGTTATAATTCACGGCAATATTGAGCGCGTCTTTAAAGAGTGCTTGTGCCGAAGCGAGCCCAAGTTTCCTAACTTCCTGCTGCAATTGATCCGCGCGTGTCGCAAAATCTTCCTTTACAGGAATATTCAAAATGTATCCTTCACCACGTGCCTTTGACCGTTCAAAAAAGAGATCAAGAAGAATTTTTTGTTCGTTCGCAGAAGAGTCAAAACGACAATGGCGGGCCGAATATCCTTTTAAGAGTATTTTGTCAGGAGTGATATTTTGCAAGGAAAAAGTCGCCGTGCATCTTTTGTTGTTGAACTGTATGTAGCCACCTTGAATGAAATTCGGTGATGATCCAGTTTTTAAAAATGAGCTTCCCGACGCAAGGCATTGAGCATCCTGCGATGGTTTGCAGGAGGTCATAATGGAGCTCAACAAAATTAATGCTGTTATGTTGCGACAAAACATTCTACATTATCGGAAATTTGAACCAAAACTTGAGAGAGTTGAAAAATCAATAATTTAGACGGTGCAGAGGGCTAAGCTTAACAGAGAAGCTTGCCGAACTGATTCATTTGACCGTTTTTTTATGTATGACTCGATAAGTAGTGAGGCAGTAGCTTGCAAATGAGTCATTTTATCTTTGTTTTTCTTGTGGCTTATGTTCTTTCGGGGTGTGGCTTTTCCCGCCCTGTTGAAAGCCGCGCTCAACATATTTGGGGAC
>CAYWSV010000060.1:0-17199 GCA_964460155.1 uncultured Oligoflexia bacterium
AAGCGCAGATTCGAACTTTGAGGCTGAAGTATAAAGTTATGCCCAATACTCTGGGCAATGCCCAGTGCAGGATCGATGTCACAACTGATGTCGGTCAGTTTATTTTTGCATCCAGTTTCTCGACGACCCGAGGGGGTGGCTTTGGTTTTTTAAAATCTCCCCTCACACGCCGGCTTCAGGAAAAACTGATGCCCAATCTGGCGGGTAATCAGGCCCATATTGAATCCTTTCCAATAGCCTTGCCTGTTGGTGGCAACACACCTTCGCTCAGGTTTAGAACGTCACGACTGGATGAGGGCGATGCTCGAGCATGTGATGTGTTGCTTTATGGATTTGAATGGGTTCGTCAGAGCCCCTCTCAAGCCTCGAGTAATAAAAGAAATTTGCTGATGTTGATGTTCAATGCTTTGAACATGGATTTGGCATCTGACGCTGAAGTTATGCCATGGATGTCGTCTGTATTGAGGTCACCCAACGGTTATATTTTTAATCAACATCACGCTCTTGATGTTCGCGATGATCACTCATTTCGACATCTAATGGGATTATCCTCTGATGGAATTTCTTCATTCGGGAATGCGGAATTTCATTTGGTCGAGAGACTGAGACGTCTCGGTTATAAAATTGTCTTTATGGGTGACTTTGATTCAACAGATTTTCGAAATCAGATTTTACCCGACATTGCTGTGCGAATAAATAACGAGACGTATCAACCACGCTTAACATTAACCCATCTTTTAAAGACACTGGAAGAAGAGTCAACCACACCTATTTTTGTTTTGTTGCGTTTTAAAGGCATGCAATCGCCTTGGTGGCCTGTATTTACTCAACTTGAATTTCAAAAAATGTTTTTTGGCGGTCGGCATCGCGGAGTGATGGACACACTTTTACATGCTCATGCTCGGTCACTTGATGATGAGCTCTCGTTCCATTTCTCGCAACTTAAAAATGCAGGTGTGTTTTCAAAATTTGACTTTTTGCTTACGGCCGAACGAGGTCTGGATTTGGGATTGAATCTGGGCGCGCAGGAAAACATGAAGGCCACCTTTACGAGCGACTTACTTCTCAATCAGGAGTCGCTGCGGGTGCCACTTGTTTATGTTCCTGCATCGAACCAAGTTGGCAAAGACAATCAAATTTATAAGTTCATTCAAAGTGTCACAACGCATTCAGATCTTGCTCGTACTCTTTGGGAGACCCTTGGTATCACCGATTTTAAATTTCCGGTTGAGGCAAGACGGTTGTGGCAGAACACGGTTCCCGGTCCGGCTCGTGAGCAACCTGCCTTTTCCTCGCTGCGTGATACCCTCTCGCTGATAAAAGCATTCCCTCTTCACAGTCGAATTCAGGAGGGAGTGTTGTTTGCTGATCCCGATTCAACCGGCGGTTTCCTGAAATACGTATCGCAGGCAGTGCCGATTCGGATCAGCGTGCCCGATGCCTATGGTTGGCCGTCTCAGCAAGCCCTGACTTTTCCCTCAGGAGAACAATTCCGTCAGGTCTCAAGACGCGGGACACGTGAAGAGATTCTTGGTCGTGTAAATAGTAGCTTTGTGCGAGAGTCGCGCCGTGTGATCAGACTTGGACGCAGGCTTCCCCTGCGCTTTCGTTTTGAGTTTCAAGACAAAATGCAAATTGATTTAACGTTCTCTGAATCAGGTGGAAGTGCCCCTGTTTTGAAAGCGGAACTTCCTGAAGGTCTGAAGTTGACAACGAGCGTCAGGGTCGATTCTGTTTATGTTCATAAAATTACAGGTCAGGTGTCTGCCGGAGAACGCATGGATCTATTCGGTGGCGTGACTCAATTACAGTTTGTGGAAAATGGTCAAGGTTCTTTGTTTGTCGCGTGTCCCGAGGCTTTTATATTTACTGCACAAGCGCTGAATGCTGCGGTGGCTCAAAAGTCAGTTTGTCTGTTGGAGACACCTTCGGCCCAGCGAATGGCGCACCTGCGGACAAAGGGAAATAAACTTATTTCAGTTTGGTTGGTTGAGGATGAAAAGCAAAACTGCGTTACCCAAAACGAAGGGGACGATACGGAAAGCGAATACTCGGAGTGCACGAGCGCCGAAACTGCTCAGCGCGTCAGAAATTGAATTCGTCTTCGGGCAACTTGCAGAAATGTGGCCTGACGCTCATTGCGAGTTGCATCATCATAACGATTTTCAGTTGCTTATAGCTGTTGTGCTCAGTGCGCAAACGACAGATAAAGCTGTGAATAAAGCATTGGCTCCGCTATTTGATGCAAACCCAAAATTCTCTGCAAAAGATTTGGTTGAACTCGGTGAGGCGCGATTTCTGAAGGTCATTCAAAGCATCGGTTTGGCACCCACAAAAGCTCGGAACTCCGTTGCGTTATCTCACCAACTTCTGCGTCTGCATGGTGGTCGGGTTCCACTTGAGCGCGATGCTCTTGAGGCTCTGCCCGGCGTCGGTCGAAAAACAGCAAATGTTGTTTTGAATGTTTTAGCCGGGCTGCCCACAATGGCGGTCGATACTCATGTTGCGAGAGTCAGCGTGCGCATGGGACTTGTTGCTGCAACAGAGAACCGGCTGCAGATCGAGAATGAGTTACTCGAACGGGTTCCTGCAGCTTGGGGACAGATCGCTCATCATTTGCTGATTTTTCATGGCCGATATTTTTGCACGGCAAGATCGCCAAAATGCGAGGAATGTAAGTTATTCAACGTGTGTAAGAAGGTCGGGACAAAGTAGTCACACGTTGAACAAGAAGTGCATGATATCTCCATCTTTGCACACGTATTCTTTGCCTTCTTTTCGGTAGAGTCCTGCTTCTTTGACCTTCGCTTCGCTGCCGAGCTTGAACAGATCGTCGCAGGCATAAACTTCAGCGCAAATGAAACCTTTTTCAAAATCGGTGTGAATGACGCCAGCAGCCTGCGGTGCTTTAGTATTCTTTTGAATTGTCCATGCACGCACTTCCTGAACGCCTGCTGTGAAATACGTTTGCAGGCCCAGAAGTTCATATCCTGCACGGATAAGTCTGTTCAGACCAGGCTCGGTTTGTCCGAGTGATTCTAGGTACTGTTTGGCTTCTTCGGCATCGAGCTGTCCGAGTTCTTCTTCAAGCCGTGCTGAAACAACAACAACTCCAGATCCCTCTTTGGCAGCGATTTGCTTGACTGTTTGCACGTGTCGGTTCGACTCACCCAAATCTGCAAGGTCGGACTCGGAGACGTTAGCGGCGTAAAGCACAGGTTTAGCAGTGATCAAATGCAATGATTTCAGGAATTCGAGCTCATCCTCGTTGCATGTGGGAAGAAAAGAACGAGCAGGTTTGAGTTGTTCGAGGTGTGCTTTGAGACGGCTGCCCACGTCGTGGCTCAACAAGACTTTTTTGTCGTTGCCTTTCAACGATTTGGACAATCGATCGACGCTCTTTCCGACAGTCTCGAAATCTGCATAAACGAGGTCTGTGTTGATTGTATCTATATCTCGAGCTGGGTCTGTGCTGCCGTCAACGTGAATCACGTCGCCGTCTTCGAAGCATCTAACAACGTGAACAATTGCGTCGACTTGGCGAATGTGTCCCAAGAACTGGTTGCCCAGACCCTCGCCTCTGCTGGCACCCCGGACAAGTCCTGCAATATCGACAAATTCAATGAATGTTGGAAGAACTCTCTTGCTTTTGATGATGGCGTCTATGCGGCTAAGACGGTCGTCGGGAACGGCAACCCGTCCAACGTTTGGGTCAATAGTACAGAAGGGATAGTTGGCAGCCTGCGCTCCAGCCTTCGTGACAGCGTTGAAAAGTGTGGACTTTCCGACATTCGGAAGACCGACAATCCCGCAATTGAAGCCCATGAATCCTCCCTGCGGTTTCCCGCTGTGATCAGTGGGTTGTCCATACTCGCGGGTGCGAAGCGAGGCAAGCTTTGCTCCTGCCGTTGACACCGCTTGAGGTCGTGCTAAAGGAGTGTCTCTGACCTCGGGGCTGGATACTGCGAAATGGATTTTTGGTCCCGAAGTTACTTTAAATAAAGCTGTTCCTCTTTGAATTTACCGAGGATGTAGATAGATGAACACCACTCAGCAATCGATTCAGGAAGCAAGCAAGATGAGAGCAGGCGCAGAAGCCGGAACAGTAGAAAGTGTTCGTCTTGCGAAAGACGGCCGCACCATCGAGGGAGCAATGGCTTCCGACAGCAGCATTGCTGAAATCGATAGTTCAGTTGGACTTCTCGAGCAGTTGAACATGCCACCGGTGCCCGAGCACCTGCGTGCCATGCTCGAGGAAACGAGCCTTGAACAGCTCGTGTTCTGGAAACTTCAAGGGCTCTTCGAGCGTTTCGACGACGAAATTCCTGCGAATATCCTGAAGACTGTTCTCTCGCACGTCGAGCGTCCACTCTTCGCTTTGGTCCTTAAGAAGACCCGTGGAAACCAATCCAAGGCTGCCGATGTTCTTGGTTGCAACCGCAACAC
Source organism: uncultured Oligoflexia bacterium (assembly GCA_964460155.1). Lineage (GTDB taxonomy): Bacteria > Bdellovibrionota_B > Oligoflexia > Silvanigrellales > Silvanigrellaceae > RFOM01. The sequence goes on from CAYWSV010000060.1 coordinate 4,447, forward strand.
TCTGCACCGCAAGCTCAAGGGTTTCAGCATTCAACCCCGCGACGTGCGCAAGGTTCTCAAGACCCGCAATCGCAGAAGTATCGCTGACCTTCTGAACGAACTCGCAGACTAATGATAATTTGAGGCGGATTTATGGCGCAACTTGAGGAAAGACGTTCCAAAGGCGCTTTAAACCTACCTCACTCCCTTGAAGCAGAGTCTGCTGTCATTGGGGCCGTACTGACCAACCCGAGTTCCGCCATCGAGCACACAGAAAAGCTCGTGGCGGACTATTTTTTTGTCGAATCTCATCGAATCATTATCGACTCAATGAGAGAACTCCTTTTCGAAGGAGTTCCGCCAGATCTTGTCAACGTTCACGAAAAACTCCGTTTTCACAATCGTCATTTGAACGTTGGTGATTTCGAGGGATTGCGACAATTCCTCCATTACGGCGCAAATTCCGAGAACGTTGGCTACTGGCTTGATGTTGTAAAACGTTTTTGGGAATTGCGACTTGTTGTTGAGAAATGTTCAGATCTCGCAACCCGCGGAAGACGTGTCGCCGAGGCAAGCGTTGAGTCGTTTCTTGCCGAAGCCGAAGAAACGTTCATGCAGTTGGCCGCAACTCGTGGGCACAATGGCTTAACGCCCGCATCTGCCGTTGTCCGTGAAACGATTCAGTCGCTCAGCGAGCTGATGAATAATCCGGGTGGAATGACGGGAGTGCCAACAGGTTTTACCGATCTCGACACAATCACCGCGGGATTTCAGCCAAGCGACCTCATCATTCTTGCCGCACGTCCGGCGATGGGAAAAACAGCTCTAGCACTGAACTTTGCTCAGTATGCTGCGATTCACGATAAAAAGAACGTTGCCGTTTTCAGTCTTGAAATGAGCAAACAGCAGCTGATGCAGCGTATGCTTTCAACAGCCGCCCGTATCGAATCACACAGGTTTCGCGACGGTAAAATGTCGGCAGAAGAACTTCATAGGCTTTATCCCGAAGCTGCGAATTTCAATACCGACAGACTCATGATCGACGACACTCCAAGTATCAGTCTTCTGGATTTACGCAGTCGCTGTCGACAAATGAAGCGCGAAAAAGGGTCTGTCGATATGGTGATTATCGACTACCTGCAGCTGATGACCGCTGGCACCAATCTTGGAGCAAAAGGGTCGCGTGAGCGTGAAGTGGGCATGATCAGCCAGGGATTAAAAGCTCTTGCCAAGGAACTTTCGTGTCCTGTCATTGCTCTTGCGCAGCTGAACCGTGGTCTCGAACAGCGTCCAGACAAACGTCCGCGTTCTTCGGATTTGCGTGAATCGGGCTCTATTGAGCAAGATGCGGACATGATCATGTTCATCTACCGCGATGAATATTATCACAATGATTCACCCGACAAGGGTATTGCCGAAGTGATTATCGGCAAAAACCGTCATGGTTCGACCGACACAGTTAAGCTCGCCTTTCAAGGTGAGTTTACGGCTTTCCATAATCTTGCGAAAAGCTATTAAACTCTTCTCCCCGCGCAGCGAGCAATCAATTTACAGTTGACCTTGGAATGAGATTTCGGATGCGGCCCAGCAACTCGCGGCGGTCTACGGGCTTGCTCAGATGCTCGTTGAAACCGAAAGAGAGACTCCGTTCACGGTCTTCACGCATGGCGTGAGCACTCAACGCAATCACGGGTTTTCGGTAGCCATGACGCCTGAGGTAGGAAATGGTTTCGTAGCCGTCGAATTCAGGCATTTGGATATCCATGACGATGAGGTCGAATTCGTTCTCCAATGCGAGCTTCGCGGCAGTTCGGCCGTCTTCTGCATGTTCCACAGAGGCTCCCGCGTGCGAGAGGAACTTTTGAACGATAAGACGGTTGTCGGGAGCATCATCCACGACGAGAATGCGCGCTCCATCGAGTCTGGGGGAAACATTTTGTGCCTGTCGCCGCTGGCTCTCAATCCGGCCGTCGTCCTGACCATCCGAGAGCCTGAGCTTATCGGACGGACCAATATTGATGGAAATTTCGAAACAACTTCCCTGACCCTTTTCACTCCATGTAAGGCGAAGTCCACCACCCAAAAGTTGTGCCAAACGCCGAGAGAGAATGAGGCCGAGACCAGTGCCCCCAAAGCGGCGGCGAGTTGATGAATCGGCTTGAACAAAGGGTTTGAAGATGCGTTCTTGCTGGTCTTTTAGAAGGCCCGTGCCAGTGTCTGTGACCTTCACGAAAAGCAAGGAATGCAATGGATGCAGTTCCGTTGAGATGCCTATCACAACAGAACCTTTGTCAGTGAATTTAACAGCGTTGCCGACAACGTTGATAAGGATTTGCCGGAATTTCGTGCCATCGGTTTTGATGTGTTGTGGGATTTGGCCATTGCGTTCGATATTGAGCGAGATAGCTTTTTCCCGCGCCTGAAGACCAAGAAGAGTTGTTACATCATTGATAAACGGAATCAGTTCAATGTCTTCTTCTTCTATTTCAAGCTTACCAGCCTCAACCTTACTAAGATCCAGAATTTCATCGATAATTTTGCTGAGCTGACGGCCATTGCGGAGAATGGCATGAAGCGCTGCCTGTCGCTCGTCCTCGGAGTTCTGAAAATTACCAATCAACTCTGCGAACCCCATAATCGCTCCTAGCGGGGTTCGAATTTCGTGGCTCATATTTGCAAGAAATTCACTTTTGGCTTTGTTGGCAGCATCGGCAGCTTCTTTTGCGGCATGCAAAGCATTTTGCGAGTTTTTGCTCTCTGTAACATCTTCGGCAACCCCGATAATTCGGTGCACGCGTGAGGCAGAGTCTCTGACTGCGAAGGATTTAAAGCTGAGCCATCGGATTTGGCTATTTTGGTGGATAATTCTGAACTCAATCGATGAATCGTGACCCAAAGTGAGATCGCTGATGAAATTTCGGGCCATGATCGAATCTTCGGGATGAACCTGTCGCAAAACCTCTGAAAAAAACAGGTCACCTAAATCAGGACTGATGTTGAGGAGGGGTTTAAAGACAGGGCTGATGTAAATAAGAGAAGCCGCTCGGACGTCATAAATCCAAAACGCTTCTTTTACGTTTTCAGCGAGCTGTTCAAACCGCTTCTTCCATTCATGAAGTTCTTTCTCTTCGCGTTTGTAAATACTGACGTCACGAATAACGACGCAGTAATTCTTGGCATAGGGTGTTTCCGAGGGCAGCGAGGTGACGAGCACACTCGCCCAAAAACCTTGTCCCGATTTGCGCACACGCCGAGTGATTTCCTCATGGAAACTTTTTTCGTCAGCATGTGTTAATGCCATTAAGGTTTTACCGGAAAGAAGATCCGTTTTTGGACTCAAAATAGAGATGTGTTTCCCACGCAGTTCGTCTTCCGTATAGTCAAGAACTCCGGCAACCGCATCATTACAGAACTGAATGAACCCGTCCTCGCAGAGAACGAGCACAGCAGCATCTCGGATGCCTGAGAGCAGGCGTTTTGCGCGAGACTCACGATCTCTGAGGGCGTGAATAGCTGTTTGAAAGAGTGTGACGTCTTCGCATGTACCAAGAACAAGTGGACGATTAAATGAAATTCCAGCCCGTTTTGCGGAGGTTCGCAAAACCGGTGTGATTTTGATTTGGAGCCATATCCAATCCCCATAATCGTCGCGTATTCGAAGACGCGATTCGAGGGTTCCTTCGTTTAGATTTTGCATGCCTGCAAACAAATCGAGGGCGTTCGCGGCGTCGTGTGGGTGAATCCAATGAGGTGCAATTCCCTGCGCAAAGAGAAGAGTATCGCTGTGATGAAACGCTTTAAAGAGTTTGCGGCTGTTCGCATTTGACCACATTACCCGGCAGCTTGTGTCCATGACGAAGCTCGCAAGTGGGAGCGCATCTCCCCAAAGCTTAAGCTCACTGACCAGCTCGCTGCGATTGTTTCGTCGGGGTGGCATCAACGGTTCAATCTTCGGTTTCGAAGGAATTCGCAGGGATTTGATGCCGTGTTTATGAATCAAGGCCGAGACAACACATCCCGCAATAAAGCTTCCAATAATGACTTCAAATTCGAGATTCATAGCAACCGACGAGCAATTCTAAAGGGGACAAACGACATCAGGCCGGGGGTTAGCACGCGCTCTTTGGGGTGGACAACAGGTTTAAGCGAGAGTGCCGAGATTCATACGCGAATCTCAAATTTTAGGGCATAATTATAAGAATATGATTATATTAGTAATGTTTGTTTTTTGTCGATAGCCCGCTCACTTTTCGTAATCATTTTCCGATCCACCTGCAAATTCGGGTGAAAAACTCCTCTGGAGGAGCAATTTTGCAGGAAAGAGTCGAGATTCATTGGATTCACAAGCCGACAGGCGCACCCACGGGCGAGCGCAATGCCCATGGCGTGTCCATTGTGCTGTGCGAGAGTCCAGAAAAGAATCTGACGTCGTTTTTGGACCTTCTTCCCGACCAAACAGACAATATCTTAAGACTTTGTGTGCTCAACACCGACCAGTACCGTCGGTACCGAAGCGAAATTGCAGAGACGTTCAGAAATAGCTCGGTCGGCGGGAAACTTGCATTTGTTGTCATCGAACATGGTCTCGAATTAACCATTCGCGCCGAAAAGTCACTGCGATTGAGTGATTTGCCGCCATGGGTGAGTGCCCTTATCCGCAAGAACACCTCATTTAATGAAATGATGGGGCAGGTCATGCGAGCCGCACACGCGCTGCTTGTGTCGGCGAATCAATCGGCGCTGAGCGCGTTGCTCGCCCAGCGTGAGAATGAGGCGATTGCAATCAACGAAATTGGTCTTGCGATCACCAGTCAGGCAAGCGTCGACAGCATGGTCAGACTCGTTCTGGAAAAAGCCATCGACCTTTGTTCCGCTGATGCAGGATTCTTTATTCTGCGAGAAAATCTGGGCACGAACCAGCGCGAGGGAGTTCCGGACATTCGACTTTTGAGAAGTTCGGGGCATCGATTCTTCCAAAAGGCACGCGTCTGCAAGAGCCAAAATCTCAAGCTCAACAGTGATTCCCTTGATCCTGCGCGAAATACGACGACTTCTTTCATCATGAATTTTGGTGTGGGCGTTGTTTGGGAGCATGGCTGGCAATGGTCCTCTCCTCATTGCAATTCACAGATGAATTCATCACAGCAAAATTTGTCCGTATTGCAATTCGAGCACGACAGTCGGAACTACGAAGTGCGAAGCTATTGTCAGATCCCATTGAAGACGCCCTCGGGAGAGGTTGTGGGATTCATTTTGTTGGTCAATCGAAAAACTGGAAAACATGTTTTCATCGATTCACTTGCTGATGTGAAGAAACATGTGCGCCCCTTCACGGATCACGATCTCAATTTGCTTGAAGCCCTTGCTGCGCAGGTGGGTGTTTCTCTAGACCACGCCCGCTTAATTCAGGATCTAAAACGCGTATTTGAAAGCTTTGTGCAAGCCAGTGTTGTTGCCATCGAATCCCGAGACCCCTCGACCAAGGGCCACAGCGAGCGTGTTGCTGTGCTCACCGTTGGTTTGGCTGAGGCTGTGAGCACAACGTCAACGGGTCAGTATGCATCTGTGTCGTTTAACGCGACTCAACTTTATGAGATTAAGTACGCATCATTGCTGCATGACTTTGGCAAGATTGGAGTGCGTGAGAATATCTTACGTAAGGAAAGAAAACTTTATCATCATGAGTTGATGACAATTCAAGAGCGTTTTCACAATCTCGAAAAGAAACTCAACCTCAAGTGTTTGGAAGACTATCTCGAACGGCTGATGAATCGTGGGCAAATTCCGAGCCGTGAAGATATCGATCGGATGCAAAGAGATGTTCAGAATATATCCATAAAACTGAACAAATACTGGGAAAGCATTCTTGAAGCCAATGAGCCATCGATTGTGAGTTCTGAAAATTTCCAGAAGATTCTCGAAATCGCGTCTATCCAGTACTTGGCTGATGCAGAACAGGGCACTGAACTGCTACTTCCGGGGGAAGTAGAAAAACTGACAATCAAACGTGGCTCCCTGTCGTATGCAGAACGTTTGGAAATCGAGAGTCATGTGACCCACTCGTTTAAATTCTTGGTCAGCATTCCTTGGACACAAGAGTTGGCAAACGTGCCTGACATTGTTTACGCGCATCATGAACGTCTCGATGGAACGGGCTATCCTAGGCAGTTGGTGGCCGATGAGATTCCTATTCAAGCAAAGATGATGGCTATCTCGGATGTTTATGATGCGCTCGTTGCTGTGGACAGACCCTATAAACTTGCATTGCCACCTGAACGTGCGCTGAGCATTCTTGAAGGTGAAGTCTCTGAAGGTAAACTCGACCCGGATCTCTTTAAAATCTTCGTTGAGGCCGGTATTGGCAAGCTCATTAAATTACCAAACTCCGACGAAGAGTCCGCTGCATAATTTCTTCTGCTGACTGGACCAAAACTTGTCCGTCCCGTTTAATTTTGTCACAATCGGCAAAACAACAGACCACGGAGACGGGCTATGGAACGGAATTATTCTCGCAGAATTGCGATAGCTTGTGTGACGTTTTTGGGTATTTGTCAGCTTCAGGGTTCAATTTTCGGATCAGATACCCCGCCGCTCAGTACGATGGTCAAAACACAAGATCCACCCTGCGACTTCAGTCCGTCACTCGAATTCATGAATGAATCCTACGAGGCTTATTCACTCAGAAACATGACTTCTGCCGCATGGTTCGCGCGTACTGTTCAACTTGTTGATGAACAACGCAATCTGGCCTGGGAACGTTTGGCGGTTCAGCCTCTCCGCATTCGGGATTTCACGGTAAAAAAATTTGGTCTGCATGCGACGCTTTTAGAGTTCAATGACAACGTACTGTTGTTGTATCGGGGAACGGAGGACGTTCTTGATTACGTTCTCAATGGTGTTTTTTATACAACGGAAGGGCGTCCGCATGGATTGCCAGGTTGGGTGCATGAAGGTTTTTTCATTAATTTCAGAATGACGTGGACCGAGGTGCGAGCGGCGTTGAAGGATGCAGCAGCGCGTGGAAAAAAAATCGTTTTTGCGTCCCACAGTCTTGGTGGAGTTATGAGTCAGTACGCTGCATGGTTGCTGGAAAACGAGGGGATCTCCGTGAGCCGGATCTATGCATTTCAGTCGCCTAATCCGGGTGATTTGGAATTCAAACGTGCGTTTGAGGAACGTTTTTCCGGTCGTTCTTCGAACACTCTTTATGGAGAAGATGTGACACCACATATTCCTCCAATCGTTGAATCTGCCCCCGCTTTTGGAGCAGCGTTGCTCAAGCCTCTGTCTGGATTAGCAGTCAATTTGTTGAATAAAGCGCGTTATGGAGCACTCTCGGACCGTTTTATGGTGGTTGCCGATGGCACGCGGGTCCAAATTCCGCAGGAAAAGGTCACAGAAAACGAGGTCAGTTACTGGGCTTCTTATTTGTCCAAGAGTGGTGGCAAGCCGTTTCCACTCGGGCTTGGGCCAGAGTCTCCGTTCGTCGCCGACCACGACATCGATAAGGTTCTGTGTTCGTTGGCGAAAAATCTGAACTAAGCCCTCGACGTCGCGGTAGTTTTTCTGTTTTTTTCTTAAGATCCTGCCAGAATAGCCGATACTCCCGAAGTCACCGGGAGTGTCCGAATGCACATTCGTCCTCAGAAATTTCTTCTTTTTTCATGTTCACTTGCGCTGACTTTGCAGCTTGGTTGCAAAGGCGATGGCTCGACTGACGCCGAGGAGCTCGCTGCGGCGGGTGGTGGAGGAACCGTGAGTGTTTGCCAGTACAGCTGGGAGCAGAAGCCCGGGACGACTGACTACACGACTTACGATTCTTATGCGCGACGCAATTACCCGACTCCTGATCGTCCGCAGAATCGAACACTGATTGGCAGTCGAATTCAATCAACTCGATCACTGTGTCAGCGCGCGAAATTCTTAAAAACGTGTTTCGACAAAGCTGTGATGCAAAACAATTCTGCGTCAGCAAAAACATTCAGAGATTGGGCCTCTCGAAAAGGCGTGCATCCTGTGCTCGCGCTCATGGCCAAAACAGAGCAGGAAACGAAGATGGGAAGTTTGCCCGACTCATGTCGCGGCGGTTCCTGCAACGGAATCGGCATTGGGCAAATCATTACGGCCTTCGATGAAAATGGCAAAACGTTGTCGAGTAACGATAAGAGGTGGGAAGGAATCACTTTCAACGTTCTCACAAACCTGAATTATTCAGTGCGCGTTCTTTCCGTGAAAACTGGACAGGCAAGTAGTTTATGGGATCTGGCGTACCGCTACAATGGAAGTGGTCTTGCGCGCTCCTATGCTGATAAAGTCGTGGGTTATTATTCAAATTTAAAATCGTGTGGAATTTACTGATGACCCGAGGATTTTGGCATCACTGACAGATTTACGAGGGCCTTGCGATGAAGTTGTCGTTTTCTGTAAGTCTTATTTTTGTGACGTCAGCAGTCCAATTTTTAAGTGCTTGCCGGAGGCCTGAATCACCTCAAGAAGAAGCAGACACGCTTGCTGTGAATGAACAACGCGACGCTGACTACACTGCGAAAATCAATGACTCAGCCTCGATTCGTCCGGCTGTTCCGCTCGATTCAGGAATGGATTTTATTGATATCCGTGGAGTGGGTGATTCGGCTTGGTCTGGACTGCGCGCACCATCGTCACCTGCTTCAGGTATAAAAGCAGCATTAAATAAGTTTGATCCGAGCAAGAAGATTCTCAAAGGCGACCTAAACTTCATTAATTGGGAAGCCGGAGTTGGGGAACGTTGTAGTTCTTACTTCAACGTCGACTATGCATTTATGTCGAACCCAGATGCTGTCATGGATGCCTTTGAACATGGTTTCAATCTGTTTGGATTGGCTAACAACCACTCTGAAGATTGTTCATCGGGTTTTGACCCCGGCGGACAGGCTGTTTCAGGTGCTGTTGCATCCGCACGGTTCATGAAGAATTTATCGCATCAGAAGCCCATGCTTTGGCATGGTGTGGGTCCTGCTGCTGGGCTCAGTTCACCGAGTATTTTGACCTTTTCGGTGAAGGGCAAACTCGTTAAGGTTGTGTTTGGTTCGGTGGCTTTTCAGGATTGGCAATGCGTAGATTCGACGTGTGAGGCGCAAGTTCAGTCGCTGTTTAATCAGATGCGAGATGCAGCCGGAGACCTTAGGATTTTGTCGTTGCACTCTCAGGGGCCTGCGGCATTCAACCGCGGCAAGAGTTGGGCAGAGAAGTTCATTCGTGATTACAACGGAAACGTTGTGTTCGCCTCGGGGCCACATACGTGGGCGGGAGTTAAAGTTCTCGATCGCGCGACGGGCGGCAAAGGTGTCGTTTTTCACGGCTTGGGAAATTTCCTTCACAATCAGGTCGCACGCAATCCTGACAACATGATCGGACGTGTTTTGTTGGATACAAAAACGTTTAATCCATTACAGGTTCAAGTCATTCCTGTTGTGAATAATGCCTATGATGTAGACGTTGTGCTTGCAGATCCAGCCAAGAATTTGCCCGCCGCAAATGTTGAGTGGACGCGCGCGCGGTTGCAGGCACACCGCGATGTTCCAGTAGGCTTTGCCAATATCAAATAAAAAGGCACGGATAAAAAACTCAATCAACCTAAACAACAGCGCCCTCACGGATCCAACCGCGAGGGCGCTGAGATTTCGCTGAAAATAAATGGCTGGAACTTATTTTTTCTGGTTCGCAGCAATAAGATTCAGCGCACTTCCTGCCTTAAACCAGCCGATCTGTTGATCGTTGAAAGTGTGGTTGAGGGTGATCAGGTCGCGTGTTCCATCGGCATGTTTCACTGTCAAAGTCAGTGTTTTGCCCGGAGCAAGGTTTTCGGCATCCAAATCGAAACGGTCGTTTTCGCGAATTTTTGCATAGTCCTCTGGATGAGCAAAAGTCAGCGGCAACATTCCTTGCTTTTTCAGGTTTGTTTCGTGAATGCGCGCAAAGCTCTTGGTGATGATTGCGCGTCCGCCCAAAAAGCGAGGCTCCATGGCAGCATGCTCACGCGATGAGCCTTCACCATAGTTTTCTTCACCCACAACAATCCAACCGATCTTTTGAGCTTTGAGGTCACGAGCAACCTGCGGAACACCAGCATAAGTGTTCTTGCTAACATTCAGGACGCTGTCCATTTTCTCATTGAATGCGTTGGTCGCGGTGATGAGAAGGTTGTTGGAAATATTGTCGAGGTGGCCACGATACTTCAGCCACTTGCCTGCTGCTGAAATGTGGTCTGTTGTGCACTTGCCCTTGGCCTTAATGAGCAGAGCGAGATCTTTGAAGTCTTTGCTCATTTCAGGCTTTTGGAATGCGCTCAACGACTGCAAACGGTCGGAAGATGGGTTGATTGCAACCGTGACTTTTGAACCATCGGCAGCCGGTGGAACAAAGCCCGCTTCATCGGGAACGAAGCCCTTGGGTGGAAGGTCCAAGCCCGTTGGAGGCTGCAACTTCACTGCCTCGCCCTTGTCGTTTTTGAGCGTGTCTTTGGTGAAGTCAAACGACAGTGAGCCCGCTAAAGCGAGCGCAACGACAGTTTCAGGTGAGGCAACGAAAGAGTGTGTCTGGGGATTTCCGTCGTTGCGCGCAGTAAAGTTACGGTTGAACGATGCGACGCTCGAGTTGGGCTCACCGTCCTTAATGTCGTGGCGTTTCCATTGGCCAATACAAGGTCCACAAGCGTTGGCCAGAACCTTGCCACCAATTGCCTCAAGAACCGCAAGCTGACCATCGCGTTCGATTGTTGCCCGGACTTGTTCGGAGCCAGGTGTGATTGTGAACTCAGCCTTCGTTTTTAATCCTTGCGCAGCCGCAGCTTTGGCAATTGTGGCCACTCTGTCGATATCTTCGTAGGATGAATTTGTGCATGAACCAATGAGTCCTACTGTAAGTTTTTCTGGCCATTTATTTTCACGGACAGCTTTTGCAAACTCGCTGATAGGGAACGCGCGGTCGGGAGTGAACGGACCGTTGATGTGTGGTTCAAGCGTATCGAGATTGATTTCGATGACCTGATCAAAGAATTTTTCTGGATTCTTCTCGACGTCTACGTCTGCACGCAGCAGCTCGGCATTCTTCTCGGCCATCTGCGCAACAGAGTCACGACCTGTTGAGCGCAGGTAATCGGCCATACGCGCATCAAAAGGAAAGACTGATGTCGTTGCACCAATTTCTGCACCCATGTTGCAAATGGTTCCCTTGCCTGTGCAAGAGAGTGATTCGCAACCTGAGCCGAAATATTCGACAATTGCCCCAGTTCCGCCTTTTACAGTCAGGATACCTGCAAGCTTCAAGATGACGTCTTTTGGTGAAGCCCAGCCCTTGAGTTTGCCCGTAAGCTTAACTCCAATCAGTTTTGGCCATTTGAGTTCCCATGCCATGCCTGCCATGACGTCCACGGCATCTGCTCCACCAACACCAATCGCCAGCATTCCCAATCCGCCTGCGTTTGGAGTGTGTGAGTCGGTACCAATCATCATTCCGCCCGGAAAAGCGTAATTCTCGAGAACGACCTGATGAATGATGCCTGCGCCTGGCTTCCAAAAGCCAATTCCATACTTAAGCGAGACAGACGACAAAAACTCGTAAACTTCGGCGTTGTCTTTGTTGGCTGTTGCGAGGTCAGATTTGGCGCCGTTTTCAGCCTGAATCAGGTGGTCGCAATGAACTGTCGAGGGCACGGCAACCTTTGGAATGCCGGCTGACATGAATTGCAAAAGGGCCATCTGAGCGGTTGCGTCCTGCATAGCAACGCGATCGGGATAGAAGTCGACGTAGCTTTTGCCACGGCCGAAATTCTGGACTGTCTCGTTTTTCAGTGTGTCCTTAGCTGGTGCGAGATGGGAGTAAAGGATTTTCTCGGTCAGGGTGAGTGGCCTGTTGAGCGTGTCGCGGGCGGTCCGGAGGCGAGCCGCCATGTTGTCGTAGACGCGTTTCATCATGTCGAGATCTTGAATCATTTGCTTGTCTCCGTTGACTGTAGGGTTCAAAAATGAACGCGCTGAGAGCCTATCACCCGTGCCGTCGGGGCGGAAGAAGGCAAAGGTTCTAAGTTTTTGAAGTACCTATCCAAGTTTTTTTTAATTGGGCTTGACAAGGTACGAACGGTTCGGCTAATCCCCGATTCGCTGAAGACGGCCCTTTCGTCTAGAGGCCTAGGACACCTCCCTTTCACGGAGGCGACACGGGTTCGAATCCCGTAAGGGTCACCAAAAAACCGCAGGTCAAAGATCTGCGGTTTTTTTTTAATTTTTTTTTAATGTTTCGGTCTGTTTTTGGTAGATTTTGAAATGAGCACGGCAGGCCCCGTTGTTAAAAAAAAGCGGCCTTGGCGGCCGCTCTTCTTTTTGACCCTTTCGTCTAGCTGGTCCAGGACATCTCCCTTTCACGGAGGCAACACGGGTTCGAACCCCGTAAGGGTCACCAGCCTTCAGCGGCCTTGATTTAGGCTTTCTTAGCCCAGGATGCGCACCATCCAGTTGCCTTGACCTTGCCATTTGCGAAAAGCTGGCAGGAACCAACGTCTGCGCCTTCGATCTGGCCGGCAGGGTTGTAGAACATGCAGCTTGCACAGTTCTGGCCAGAGAAGGGGACGCCACTCTTCTCTGTTTGAAGATTAGCGGGGACGTCAGCAGCGTTGTGCTTGTAGTTGAGTCCGGTGGCTGTTGGATCGCTCTCGCTCAACAGAGTGAGGGTTTCGCCTCCTGCAGCTGCTGGTGTGGTGGCAGCTTCGGTTGCAGGCGTGGCGGCAGCATCAGCTGC
>CAYWSV010000060.1:17209-17700 GCA_964460155.1 uncultured Oligoflexia bacterium
TGCTCCGGGGTCTGGCCGGCAAGGTCCTTGCCCGGCTTGGAGCACTGGGTGCAGGCATTGAGGGCGGTGACCGCAGGAAGACCAACAAGAACTCCGAAACTCATTTTCAATGCGTCACGACGTGTTTTCTTCTGACTCATCTGAAACTCCTTTTCAAAAAAAGAACGGTACATAGAAACAATGTACCGTTCTTTTTTTTGGAGACAAGAAAGCCGTTTGGTTTTTAACGACAATACTGGGCAGAAATGTCGTCTTCAAGAATGCTTCAGCGAGGCTTGCGCGGCGCAGCGCAAACCTCGCTTTAATCTGGATCAACTCAGAGTTTTGAAGGCGATGCAGCCGTTGGTTCCGCCGAACCCGAAAGAATTCGAAATCACCGCTTTGATACGACGCTCAACCGCTTTGTGCGGCGTGTAATTCAGATCGCATTCGGGATCCGGGTTTTCGAGGTTGATTGTAGGTGGAATGAGGCCGGTGTGCAGCTGTCCTTC
>CAYWSV010000061.1:0-9679 GCA_964460155.1 uncultured Oligoflexia bacterium
CTTGGGAATGCATACTGATCTTACTAAAAATCTCGGATTCACCCGTCTGCATTCGGACGAACAAGAGAACTAAGCCCATGACTCCACCAATGCCATAGGCCCAACGCCAACTGAGGTATTCACCAATAAGAGCAGCCGCAACCGAACCAAGAAGTCCAAATCCAGCTACAATTCCAGCGGCAGCACTTCTCAATTCTTTTCCAAGAACCTCACTGACCAACGTAATCGCCGCACCCAGCTCACCGGCCAGACCGACTCCAGCAATGAAGCGAAGAACACCATAAGTGCCTGCATCATGAACAAACGCGTTGGCGAGGTTTGCGAGAGAATAGAGAAGAATCGAGCCATAGAGAACCGAAATACGCCCTCTCTTATCGCCCAAAACTCCCCAAATAACACCACCAACAAGCATACCGATCATTTGCAGGTCGATGAGACGCATCCCAACTTGCAAAATATCGGACTCACTCACACCAATGTCGGTGAGGCTCTTTTTGCGAACGATGCTGAAAAGGATGAGATCGTAAATATCAACAAAATAACCAAGCGCAGATACAACAACAGCGCGATGCAACAATGCCGGCTTGGCAGATGCGGCAGACTCCATTTTCGACTCCATTCGAAGAAGTCTGCCCTTTTTATATATCTAGCGCAGTTTCTGCAAGAGGTAGTCCTTAAGCGCAGTTAGGGGTACACGCTGACTCGATGGTTCAGAAATATTATTTATAGAGTCAGATATACTACTCTTTTCGGCATATTTTTGAGCTACAGACAAAAGAACATTTACACGATCTAAGTCTAGCCAATCAGAGATAGCAGGTAATTTTGATTCATCTAGAAAATTCAATTCACACAGACTCAACTCAAAATCTTCGCTGTGTTCTTCAGATTGATTTGCAGTTGCACGAACCCGCATCGGCAACCCCTGCCCTCGACATAAAACAGGACGAACAGGATAAATGGTGCAGATATCGTTGATAAGAAAAGAACATCTATCTGAACGAGAGACATGACCACTGACATCGTTTTGCCAAACCTTTAAGAGTTCGTCTTGCTCCTGTTCAGACAATCCAAGTACCCAGTCGGCAATGTATTGGGCTTCTGTGGGAAATACGGTCAAACCTCCCACACAACATTTACTGCAACCCTTTCCGCACTTCATTTCGTCGCGATATTTCGAATGAAATCTATCAAAAAACTGGGTTATATTTTCATGCAGTTGCTGGATAGGTGGCACATTTTTACCTTCTGCCATCTTCTTAATCTCCACTCGGCGAGAATTGCAGGCAAAGCCCTTTAGCCTTTTATCACACTTATGCAAAATGGAATTGTCATTAACCAAAAACATAAGGAGTGACTTATGTTAAGATCCGTCGGTCTGTTTCTCGCTGCAGGTTTTGTTTGGCTTTTTCTTTTCTCGATTCCAATTGGACGAGGAAAAACCCTCTATCAGCTGGGCCAACACTACGTGATTAAAACAGCACCTATCCAATGGCTTGGAAGAAAAATCACCACGGGCTACGAAGCAACACTCGAAGCAACAAACGAACCCATGGAAAAACTGCCTTTCAAAGAGCTTCCAGAGAAATACTCCAGCCGTTGAAATTACTCGAGCGCAATCGTCGAGGAACGAAAGCGGCTTGCGAATGGCCAAGGCAATAGGGTCTGAATATTCTTGCACCCAAGCAAAACCGCGATCAGCCGGTCGAGACCCAAAGCATTTCCAACGCAAGGATACAATCCAACATTCATAATGGATTCAAATTGTGGGTCGTTGGAGACATCCTGACGCTGAGCGAGAATACTCTGCTTTCGGTCTAAAAAATCTTTTTCGTCGAGTAATTCTCGATAGCCGTTACAAATCTCCACGCCGGCAACGTAAGCCTCAAAACGATCTACGAAACCTGCGGCACTTTGACTCTTCGCGGCAAGTGCGCCCATTTGTTCGGGATAATGAGTCACAAAGCACGCTGTCTTTGTCGCCAAATATGGCTCAATAAATTCCATAAACAATTTACAAAAGACGTCATCCCATGTGTCTGTCTCAACAACAGAAAGACACTTTGCTTTAGCTCTCTCTCTGAAAAGATTCACATCAGTCAGTGCTTCCAGCTTCATGTCTAACACAGACTGAAAAAGCTCAGAGACTGTAAAAACAGGCCAGCTCTCTTGAGAAAGTGAAATTTTCCCCTGAACAGCCGACGATATTTCGAGAATAAGCGCTTGTGTTTCCTCGATGAGCGAGGACATATTATCGTCTTGACGATACCATTCGAGCATCATGAACTCGGGGTCATGATGAATAGAGAGCTCTCCACCATTTCGAAATGCATGGGTCAAAGAGAAGACCCGAGAAGCACCCTCTGCAACAATTTTTTTGAGTGAAAATTCGGGGCTTGTTGGCAACTCCATCGGCCAGAGCTGACCACGATGATCCCGATACTCTGTTTTGAACGTCGTTAAATAACGCTCAACTCCACCCGAAGCCACCAACTGTGGCGGATCCAAATCCAAATAACCACGCGCACAGAAAAAACTTCGCGCTCGGCGAATCGCAGACGAACGCTGGCCCAAAATCTGCAATCTTTGCGAGGTCGCAGATTCAATAAAGGCCGTTCCCAAAAATGGATTTTCTAAGCCCGAGAAGCGGGGAAGGTTCAAAGGGCTATCAACAAGAGGTAAATGCCAACGAGCGGACTCAGCTCCTGCCTCGTATTGAGGCCGAGTGACAACCAAAAAGGTTTCATTGTCTCTATATTTGGACACGGTTTTCTGCGCCGACGAACGACCAAAAACCGTGAAAGAATAGACGCAGCCTTCAACAATTGAATCGGCTTCAGATGATTGGTCAAAGAGAACGGGCCAAACTGCACCCGAACCATCGGTAAAACCCCAATGATCCTCATAGCGAAAAAAACGCCCGACGCCTGCTCGGCCATTCAAACTCCGCGAATTGCGCAGTTCAAAATGCTCCTTTGCTGAATAGAATTTCATTTCTTTGCCGGCCGCTTCCTGATTTTCCTCTCGGAAGGCTTTCTCACTTTAGCTTTGAGTTTGGCCTTTTCCTTAGATTTTTTTCTGTCGTCTGCCTTGGAATCACCATGCGTCCCGCGTGGATGTAGCGCCTTGGCGACTTCAGCAAATGCAGTACCGACGGGGAAGCGCTGTTTGTCTTCATCCCACTCTCCGGCAACGAACCCTGTCAGCAATTCAAAAGCTTCCTCAACACGGGTCACAGACCAAACATGAAACTCACCACGCTCAACCGCTTCCCGGACTTCTCGCTGAAGCATCAAGTGCTTCATATTTTGCACGGGGATAATCACGCCCTGACGCCCGTTGAAGCCCTTAATTTTGCAGACCCTGAAGAAGCCTTCAACTTTCTCGTTAATACCACCAACAGGCTGGACTTCACCAAACTGATTCACAGAGCCTGTCACAGCGATGCTCTGGTCGATGGGGAGATTTGCCAGAGTACTCAGAATCAGCACCATTTCTGCCAAAGTCGCTGAGTCTCCGTCAACTCCGCTGTAATTCTGTTCGAAACAAATCGTCGCAGCGAGAACCACCGGATCCTTCTTGCCAAATACGGCATTGATCCAGCTCGTAAGAATTGAAATTCCCTTGTTGTGAATCTTGCCGGAGAGCGCAGCATCGCGCTCGATATTCACAATTCCCGGCTTTCCTTTATACGTACGACAGGTGATTCGAGTCGGCATACCGAACGAAACGTCGCCGAGGTTATAGACGGCCAGTCCATTGATTTCGCCGACTCTACGTGAATTCGCCGAAATGAGGATGTCACCCCGTGTAACCATTTCATTGAGATGATCTTGCACAAGAGCTGAACGGAAATATCGCTCGTCCACAGCCTTTTCGACGTCGTCGCGGGTGATTTTCTTCGCCTTCCGCTCTTTCGCCATAAAGTCAGCTTCAATAGTCAGGTCCTTAATCAAGCTGAACCGTGTCGTGAGTTTGTCCTGATCATCAACAATACGACTGGAGTATTCAACGATACTCGAAATCGCCGACGCATCGAATGGAAGAAGGTTCTCAACCTGCGTGCGGGTCGTAACGAAATTAATATAATCCTTGACCGTCTCCTCGTTGCGCGGCATCTGCAGATCAAAGTCTGCCTTAATCTTGAAGATCTTATTGAAGTCTTCATCAAACTGGTAAAGCATTCGGTAAATCCAATCGGAACCGATGAGGACAATCTTCACGTTCAGTGAAATTGGCTCAGGACGCAGTCCACTCGTTGGTAGAATGCTATATTGCTCGCCCAAATCCTCGATAAAGAGTTTTTGGTTTTTGAGAACTCTCTTCAACGTTTCCCAAACCTGCGGATTGCGCAGAACGTCAATTGCATTGAGAACAAGATATCCACCATTTGCACGGGCAAGCGCACCGGCTTTAATCATCTTAAAGTCGGTTGTGTAGATTCCATATTCGATATTCTTCTCGATCTTGCCGAACAGATTATAAAACGTCGGATTAGATTCGATGACGATTGGCGCACCTTGAGTTTCCGTGTTGTCGACAAACACATTCACCCGATAAGGCAAGTACGCATCACCCTTACGAAGATGATGAGGCACTGGGCTTTCATCATCATCTCCTTCTTCCTCGTCATCCTTGGCGAAATCTTCGATATTTTCGAGCAAGTGCTCTTTCGCTTCATTCAAGTACGCAACAACTGCTTTGTTGTTCGAATATTCCTTGAGAAGAGGCTGCATTGCCGCACTAACAACGTAATCACCAATCTCCGAGCGCAAAGACTCAAGCTTTTGTTTTGTTTCATTCTCAATAGCTCTGACCTTTCGGGCAAAGTCGAGAACCTCGGGCTCAAGCTGATTTCTTTCGAGCTCGATTTTTTCTTTTTGTTCTTCACTGAGGTCGGCGTAATCTTTCTCCGACAGTGGTTTTCCGTCTACGATTGGAACCGTAACAATCCCCATGCGCGTCGATTTGACGCCAAAGTTCATTGCTTTAGAAGTGCGTTCGAGCTCACTAAACAGTTTCGCCTTTTTCTCGTTACTGGAATTTACAGTCGAGTTGACGTTGTTTTCGTATTCTTCCGACTGGAGTGCATCGGGAATTTCAGTAGTGAGTTGTTCAATCAACTCATCCATATCTTTTTTAAACTTCTTCGCCAGTCCGGTAGCAACTTCGATAGCTCTTGGAGATTCAGTATTTTTAAAATTGTAGACGTATATCCAGTCCGAAGGTGTCTTTTGAGTTTCGGCAGTCTTTTTCAAGAAACCCCGAATTACACTCGTTTTGCCAGTCCCCTGAACGCCTGCAACGTAGATATTGTATCCGGGCTTCTGAACTCCAAGTCCAACAGTGATCGCACGCACAGCACGCGCTTGAGAAATAATTTCGTAGTTTGGGACCTTCGTCGCGTTTTTCGACACGGTCGTGTTGTCGATTTCGCTTTTTCTGAAAACCTCGTCCGAGGTCAGATGCCGAAATGAACGTTTGGTCTTTTGAAGTTTCGACGGAGTTGGGAACTCCGTGTCACGGCGCGTTAAGAGCTGGAGAGTCACTGAGCCCCCGCTGCGTTCGCTCGCACCACGAGGAGTTTTCTTTGGCTTAACAACCGACTTTTTCTGCTTGTTTTGTTTTTTATTCACAACCAATCCTGTGATGAGAGCCCAATTCAACTCTCTGTGATTGCATCAAAATTTTACATTTACCGCAAGTGCTCAGAGGAACTTAGCGTCAGAGAGGTTGCAACTGGCACAATCGGTGGAGTGCTTTGACCTCGGTCTCGAGACAGACACAGATCACATCTGCCACAAAATTGCTCGTTTGATAAAGCTCGCGCTCCTGATCGGCTGAAGAAGAGAGTCTCAGCTTGAGCTATCCGACATCGATCCTCAGTGACGAACGCCGAGAGTGCTTGCAAACTCTGTTGCAGAGCCAAACGCCATCGCTGATATTTCGGAAGTGAAGCATAAAGTTCGGCGACATTTCCCGAAATCAGAACATGATTGCGACCTTCAGCTTGCGGAACGAGCTTGAATTCGAGCTGCTTCAAATCACTATAATATCTCAGTACCTCGAAGATGCCCGCGGCAGAAATGCGAAGGTCATCGGAGATGTCGAGAAGCGAGAAGGCAACTCTCAAATCGACACGCTTTTCAGCATCAGATTTACTCCGCTGACGAATCCACTCCAAGACCATTCGTCTTCGAGAAGGCCCCGCGGGCAAATCCGATAGAATCTCGGTCAGCTTTTCAGGTCGGTAAACCTTCAAGCCCACCCAATCCGAACGCACGGAGTCGAGTCCAGCACCAAATCCGAGCATCGATATGATTGAGATAAGACTCTGCGTCGCTGAGTCTAAATCACGCTCATTTCTAAAGGCACCCGTAAACAAACGCTGAATCTCTGAACGTTGGACAATTTGCGTCTGTCCAGCTCCGGGAAAAAGACACGTCAAATAGTTCAGTCGTTCTTTGACAACTCGAATCTCCGGCATTGTCTTATCGAATTGAAAGGAACGTTTCTTAGGGTCAGAACCCGACCAAACAACGAGCGCTCTGGCAGGTTCACCTTTACGTCCAGCTCGACCCATCATTTGAAACATTTCTTCCAAATTTGCGGGGAAGCCGACGACAACAATCAACTTCACATCTGGCAAATCGATGCCCATGCCAAAGGCTAAAGTTGCGCAAATAATCACGTCTCGATCAGATTCCCTCAGATAATCCTCGACCGATTTTCGAAGTTCAGGCCTCAGACCTGCATGATAAATGACCGTATTATAACCAAGCCGGCGCAGCTCTTGAGCTGCGGTCTGACACTGCTCACGGCGGTTAAAGTATAAAATCGACCTTTTCGAGCTCGTATTCTTGAGCACATCAACAACGAAACGCCATCTTTCATCTTCCGAAAAAACACGAACCGATTCGACTTGAATATTTTTATTTAAAGGAGTGTCTATTATCTCAAACACGTCTGCGGGCTCGGGAAAAACCATTTCACGGATCAGTTCACGGCTCCGAATGGAGGCCGTGGCTGTCAGTGCAAGGATTCTGGAGTGCGGCAGTGTTTTCAACAATTGAGCGAGCTGGCTGTATTCAGGACGAAACGAATGCCCCCACGTGACCACGCAATGAGCCTCGTCAACAACAATCATCCCAATTTTCAGACGCCTTATAAACTTCTGGAAGCTACTTAAACAAAAGCGCTCGGGACTAATGAAAAGAAGCCGCACGTTTCCTTGCAAAATCTGCCGATAAGCTTCACGGCGTTCATCAGCATCTTGCTCAGAAAATATTGCCACAGAATCAATTCCAGCATCCGTCATGCGCTGACGCTGGTCGCGCATCAAAGCAATGAGTGGGCAAATAACAACCGTAATTGAGTCACTGTAAAGCAGACTTCCAAGCGCATAGAGAAGTGTCTTACCAGCGCCAGTGGGCAGCATCGCGAGTACCTGCCGATGAGACTGAAGCGAAACAAACACATTTTTTTGCTGAGGCCGAAGCGACTGTAACCCAAAATGCCTTGAAGCAAGGGTCTCCAAATGCTTCAGTAGTGCCTCAGGTTCAGTCACACTTGCCTCATTTTTAAACAATAATTTTTTATCAGGACAACCTTAACAGGACGGCTGACAAGAGCAATATGCTGTATGGAGCTGGTCTGAAATTTCTGAGCGTGTATATTCAAAGCGTTGCATGGAGGCCTGAATATGCCACTTTGGTTAAGAATTTGCCTACTCAGCACAGTTGGATTTTCTCTGGGCTTTGGCGGAATCTATTTGTTTATGAATCGTGGTAATGAGCTGGCAGCAGCATCGGATTCATCCAAGCCCATAAATCTCGACTGGGCAGCACTCCGCGAGCTCGACCTCACTTCAGGCAAAATGAGCAGCACCTTGAAATCGGCTGACGGAAAAAAAGTCAAAATCCCAGGATTTATGATTCCGCTCGAGGACAACTCGAGCAATGTGACCGAATTTCTCCTCGTCCCAAGTCCGATGGCATGCATTCACACCCCGCCTCCACCAGCGAATCAGATGGTCACGGTCCGCATGGCCGGTGGTCGAAAAACACCTATGACCTACGGTCCGATTTGGGCCAACGGTCGCTTGAGGGTCTCAGACGTTCAAGGCCCGTATGGCAAATCGTCATATGAGCTTCTCGGAGAGTTCATCGAGCCGTATCAGTAAAACACTCTTTATTTATTTACTCAGCAGGAGTTGGTTCCTATGTTCCTTTCGAAGCTTGTTGGCCGCACCGTTAAAGAAACTCCTCGTGATGCGGAACTTATCAGCCATAAATACCTCCTGCGCGGTGGCTTTGTCAGACAATACGCTGCCGGAATCTACGGTCTTCTTCCTCTCGCCCAACGTTCAATCGCAAAAATCGAAAAGATTTGCCGTGAGGAAATGAACGCCGTTGAAGGTCAAGAAGTCAAAATGCCTTGCCTCGGAACGAAGGAACTCTGGGACGAAAGCGGTCGCTATAGCGCTATTGGTAAAGACATGTTCAGGCTGCCTGATAGGCACGATAAACCGATGGTTTTATGCATGACGCACGAGGAGCCCGTTGTCTTCTTTGCGCGCTCCGAACTCACGAGCTATCGGCAACTCCCAGCGATGATGTATCAGATTCAAACGAAGTTTCGTGACGAGCCTCGCCCACGCGGCGGACTCGTCCGCCTTCGCGAATTCACGATGAAAGATGCTTACAGCTTCCACACAAGCGAAGAAGACCTGCAGAACTATTATTGGCGCGTTCACGAAGCTTACATGCGTTTTTTCAAAAGAACCGGCTGCAAAAATTTTGTGAGCGTGCTGTCTGACAACGGCATGTTTGGTGGTAAGTTTTCTCACGAGTTCATGATGCTTGTTCCTTCGGGCGAAGACACACTCATCACGTGTTCCCACTGCGATTACAAAGCCAATCAAGAGATTGCGACAAGCCCGTTCGTGACTGCGAAAGCTGCTCAACAAAATCTCGACACAGTGTCGACCCCGAATATCAAGACAATCAACGACCTCTCTAAATTCCTTAAAATCACTGAGCAGCAAACATGCAAAGCAGTGATGTATCAAACCAAAGATCAAGAACTTGTCGTTGCGTTTGTGAGGGGCGACCTCGATGTTGTCGAACAAAAGCTCAAGGGAGTTTTGCAAAAGGATATTGTACCAGCCAAGGACGCAGTCATAGAGGCTGCAGGCGCTGTAGCTGGCTCAACGGGTCCCATTGGACTGAATCTCTCAAAGTGCTGGGTGGTCATCGACAAAACAGTTCTCGAATCAAGCAACCTCGCCATCGGTGCAAACAAGCCAGATCACCACATGATCAATTTTAATGTGGAAAGAGACTTTTTGGCCAACCTCAACGAATGGCAAAAAATGCGCGTGAAATCTGGTGACATCGCAGCTGCCCGCGCAGGAGATCCGTGCCCACAGTGCCAGCATCCTTTACAAGAAACCCGCGGCATCGAGATTGGAAACATTTTCCATTTGGGAACTCGATATTCACAATCAATGAACTGCACATTCCTCGACCAGAGCGGAATTGCACAAAACCACGTGATGGGTTGCTACGGAATTGGAATCACGCGCCTCTTGCCTGCAATCATCGAAGAGCACCATGATGACCGTGGGCCGATTCTTCCAATCACCGTTGCCCCCTTCGACGTGCACATTTGCATACTC
>CAYWSV010000061.1:9689-17518 GCA_964460155.1 uncultured Oligoflexia bacterium
GGGTGACACCGAGCAACAAGCTCTGAACACATACAAGGCCCTCGCGGCCTCGGGCATCGAAGTTTTATTGGACGACAGGGACGAAAAACCAGGTTCTCAATTTGCGGATGCAGATCTTTTAGGCGTCCCACTGCGCGTGATTTTCTCACCCAGAAACCTGAAAGAAGGAAAAGTCGAGTTTAAATTCCGAGACAACCGCAGCCAAGCTCAAATGGTTCCCGCAGCTGAGATCGTTTCGTTCATCAAAAATGCAGTGACTCAGGAGTATAATAGATACAAGCTTGACTGAAGGTCAGCGGCTCTGGCGCGGGTGAAAAACACGAGTTCACTTCACCCGCGCAGCAAAGAACAGAGATTAAAGAGCAACACCCAAGGTCAACCCGATGTCGTAGCGGACTGCTTTATTGATTTCGTTAAGCTGATCGATTGCACCACTTACGCCTGGCTTACCTTTAGCATCAGCACTCAGATATTTTTCCTCGAACTTTGGTTGAGGGAAATTCACACCCGCACCGCCGTACAAAGACCACGTA
This sequence comes from uncultured Oligoflexia bacterium, assembly GCA_964460155.1. Lineage (GTDB taxonomy): Bacteria > Bdellovibrionota_B > Oligoflexia > Silvanigrellales > Silvanigrellaceae > RFOM01. The sequence continues at coordinate 10,223 of CAYWSV010000061.1, forward strand.
AACCCGAATGTGCTCAGAAAGCGGTATCCCACATGAACAGCCGGCGCCATCACGGTAAAAGTGTGCTCCGATTCAGTACTTCCTGCACTCACTGCGGCTTTAATTTGTCCGAGAAACACCTTGCCTCCAAGAAACACGCCCATAAAAGCCTGTGTTGGATACAAACGGATCTTCGGAGCAATCAAAAGACTCTGAGAAGAACCACTAACATTTGGATCTTCTTTCACAGTTTTTTCTGAAAAGAGAACGTCAGCTCCGAAATTCATGGCCTCTGAACCACGAGTTTCAAACCCTAACTCAAATCCTTTATTCGCGAGCTGCGCCGCGTTTATTTCAATCACGTACTGAGTTTCGCTCGCGCCCGGGGTGAGGCGTTTTCCATAAGTTGGCTGCTCACCCATGGGTGGCTTGTACTCACCAGATGAATTCTCTTGTGCATTTGCCACCGAAAATCCAGATACCGCAAAACACAATAAGCCAGCAGACAACACCTTAAAAAATTGACTCACAAAACCTCCAATCGACTAAGCATGCTTCAAATTCGCACAGGCATCGATAAATTTAGCTGCATATGCAGGAACTTCTGCAGAATACATGATTCGAGTATGACCCCGATTTTCATCCACATGAGTGAATAATGCAGATGGAATTTCGGTCATCAGAGAAAGAGCCCGCTCCAAAGGAACACGCTTATCCCGTGCGCCATGAAACCAGAGGACCGGAGTTTTAACATTTCTTAGAACTCTTCTGGCTGCGAATGTTTCGTTCACAAAATTCGCGAGCTGAACCTCGGTATCAATGCCAATACGCAAGCGCAGAGGAAATGACTTTTGCTGTCTCTTAAAACTCGGAGGAATCACACCCGACAGTCCATAAAATGGAAGCAGACCCAGAAAGTCTTTGAACCATGCAGCTGGACTTAAAACCGTCCATCTTTCTCGCTTGAAAGAACCATCGTGGCAGGTATTCACCGTAGGACTGACAGCAATCACTCCAGAAATAATCTTCGCGCAATCAGCCCGTGATGCAGTTAACAAACCATAAGATGCTCCAGCTGCATGCCCCATCAGGAAACACGCTGGCCCCTTTCTGTGTGACGTCAACTGGGCCGAGCCGCCCTCGCCGTACAACTTCTGCAAGACAAGGGGGAGCGAACGTGAGGCCGTCTGCATGTCGAGCGATGAGCCACCGTTGACTCCGTGTCCATCCCAGTCAATGGACAGAACATGAAGACCCTTGGAATTGAGCGCCTCAATCCAATGCCAGTAGGGATAAGTCGAATCGAACCCCAGAGCGTGACAGAGGATAACCAACACCGGCTCTCCTGCCCGAGGCTCCTTAGGTGAAGCCAGCACCGCAGACCCAACCCCGTTCGCCAACGGCACGAAATAGTGACTAAATTCAGCCACCTTCCGACATACGTCCGGAACTTTCCGATGGGACGACTTCACGAAACTGGCTTCAGGCATGCTCATTAACCGCTCGCCAAGCCAAGCCGAAACGTCTTGCATAACGGAGGTCCCTCTCCAAAAAAAGATTTGAGTTCTTCGGAATCAGATTATAGCCTGCCGTTTCCGTTGGACAAGCGAGTGTCCCACGGCTGCGTCATTTTACATGAGGAGAAGGTGTGATGGTCGAGTTCAACCTGAATTCAACAATGAAAGAAGTCGAAACCGCATATCCTTTCGCCAGATCTCTGCTGCACTCTCAGTTTCACGTGGGCGGTTGCGCTTCCTGCGGATTTGAACCTAACGAAACAATCTCTCAGGTCGCTCAAAAACACAGCAAAGACGCGGAAGCGATGGTCGAAGTCCTCAACCGCGGAATTCAAGACATGTTCGATGCCGAAATTGATGTACAATCTGTTGGACGGTTGCTCGGCGAAAACAGCGAAACTCTTTTGGTCGATGTCCGCGAAGCATGGGAATTCGAAATTTGTAAATTGAGCGACAACGCTGTTCTGCTCAATGAAAAAACAATGCCACTGATTTTTGAGAAGGGCGCAAACGCCAAACATGTGATTGTTTACTGCCATCACGGCGTCAGAAGTTTGAATGCCGCACTCTACATGAGACAAAACGGACTCCCTCAGGCGCGTTCACTCAAAGGTGGAATCGACCTCTTCGCAAAAACTGTGAACCCAAACATTCCACGATACTGAGCCGCACCACTGGAACATTTGCCGCTTTCAGTTCATCATAGGATGATCACATCCATGATGAACTGCAGGGAGGCACGCTTTCATGGGAAACATCAATTCTGTTGGAGCGCTGGTACATCCTGCGGGCCGAACCAAACTGACCTCGGACGAAAAGAAAGCACGACTGCAACGCCTCCGAGATTTGGAGCTTGAGCTGACAGAACTGTCACCGGAGGTTGAAGAAGATTTCAATCTAACCGCGGGTAAACCTCTCGAACGTGCTCTTCTTCTGGCGCAAGCGCTCACGCAAAGAAAGTTCTCATACGTTTGGGCCTCGCGTGGAGGTTTCGGAACGACCGAGCTCGTTCGGTTTCTGGAGTCAGCTCTTCCACCAGTATTACCACCCAAAAAATTTATCGGTTTCTCTGACAATTCTTTTATCGGGAACTATCTCGCACTCCGCCATCCAAACCTCACTTATATTCACGCCAATCATGTATTTGATCCAAGCCTGCTAGATGAAGGGAACACGGATACTCAGATACTGTTCGACATTTTGCACGGTAAACATGTTCAACCACAAAAGTCGCCGGTAACACTCGCCTCGGCAAATGTTGAAGTTGCCAAAACGATCGAAGGTCCTTGCGTTCCTTTTAACCTGAGTCTTGCTGAAAGCTTCTCAGCTCTGAAACATGTGCAATTTCCATTCGGAGCAATTCTTTTTCTTGAAGACGTGAACGAGGAACTTTTCAGAGTCGTTCGAAAGTTTGACTCCCTCTGCAATTCAGGGCTGATTGACCGCTGCGCTGCAATCGTCGTTGGAAATTTTTCGGACTGCCCTAAACCCGACGGTTCTTTTGCGACAGAACACGAAATCGCAAAACTCTTCGCAAGAAAGACAAATATTCCTGTCGTTGTTGCTCCGATTTTTGGGCATGCTAAGGCCCGATTACCACTCGTCGCACACAGTCTATCCACTCTGGAATTAACGCCGAATCAATCGCAGTTAACGGTTAGATTCGAATGCCAAGATCGCACTGGACTTGCGACTCAATTCCCAGCAGATCTTTACCTTCCGAACGCAAAGCAGTCCGCAGGCAACAAACCCTGTGTTCACTTTACAGGTGTTGGTGGCACAGGAATGGCTGCAGTCGCAGGGCTTTTTGTTTCTGCCAATTTCAAAATCAGCGGTAGCGACAATCCAATTTACCCGCCCATGGACGAAGTCATTCGACACATTGGTCTGGAACAGGTGGTTGGATACCACGCAGACACACTCACGAACGTCAAACCTGATGCAGTTATACTTGCAAATGTTATTACTCGCAGAAATGCTGAACTGAAGCCAAATCTTGAGATGGAAGCATTACTTCAATCAGACATACCAACTCTGAGTTTTCCATCTGCACTTCGAAAGTATTTTCTGCATAAGTCAATCAACATAGTCGTGAGTGGAACTCACGGAAAAACATCTACAACAAGCCTTATTGCACAAATGCTGCAGGATTTGGATTTGGATCCATCTCTATTTGTTGGCGGTGCTCCTGCCAACTTCCAACATGGATTCAAACTCGGAAAAAAGAACATTTTCGTGCTCGAGGGAGACGAATATGATTCAGCACTCTTCGACAAAGGACCAAAGTTTCTTCATTACGAGCCCAAGATTTCTCTCATAAATAACATCGAATACGACCATGCCGATATCTATCCAAATATCGAGGCAATTGAGGAAGAATTCTTCAGACTGTCGTGCCTGACTCGAGATCGCGGCGGAATTGTCGTAGCGAATGCCGACGACGCCCGAGTTGTTCGAGTTGTTCAGCGTTCAAAAGCTCCAGTCATTTGGTTTGGAAAATCAGCACAACATTGGGTCTATAGTCGATCGAAAACTTTGACAGACGGAATGGTGGTGACCTGCAAGACTCCGAAGGGGAATGAACTCGAAGTCAAACTCAGACTTTTTGGTCATCACAATGCAATGAATGCAACGGCAGCCATGGCAGTCATGCAGGCTCTTTCGCTGGTCACCAAGCACGACACAATCGCACAACAACTTGTGGACACGTCTACTCCTACAACCTCCGAAATGGAGAACTGGGCGCGTGCAGCAACATCATTTACCGGAGTTAAACGCCGCTTCGAGCTAATTGGACAGGTTCGAGACATCGCAATTTTCGACGATTTCGCGCACCATCCAACAGCTATTGCAACAACCCTTGAAGCTTTCAGGTCTTACGTTTCATCGAGCAACCGACAGGGCCGCTTGATCGCCTGCTTCGATCCGCGAAATGCGACCATGCGCAGAAGCGTTCTACAGAACCAGCTCGCTGGAAGCTTTACCTCCGCCGACGTGGTATACCTCGGTAAAGTTCCAGTGGATCTTCGGTTGAAGGAAAACGAAGCCCTTAACGGAACACAGGTTGCTCATTTGATTGGTACAAAAGCGAAATACTTCAACGACAATGAAATTCTTCTCTCCGAACTCGTTGGTACAGCCCGCCCCGGAGATACAGTCGTCTTTATGTCAAGCGGCTCGTTTGATGGCCTACCGAGAAAACTTTTCGCTGCGCTGGAGCGCATATGAGTGAAAATTTCAATTCAAGAAGAAAGTCTAATAACCCACGGTTCAATGGATACACTCGGTTTCTTCAGTGTTCGTTTATCTCACTTGCAAGCTTGAGCTTTGCTGCGTGCAAAACCACTCAAAATGCGAAGATGAAAACAGACACCGTAAGCGCATCGGAAAGGCGGTCCAAGGACTCCTCACAATCCAGAAGTGCCGAAGAGTGGGACAAAATTATCGACCAGCTCAGCAAAGGACCATTATCCGAGGCTGAAGCTGATTTCGCGTTTTTGGTTGCAGAAAACTACATCAACCAAAAACAACTTGAACCCGCGCTAAAACTTATGCGTTCGGTCTTCAATTCTCAGCCCAGCCTCGTTTCTGGAATCGAACTGGTCCGGCTCACGACTCTCAACGGAGATATTGCCGAAGCCGAACAAACAGCCAGAAAAATTCAACTTTTCTACGGCAAGAGTCCCGAGCCCGCCCTTGCTCGTGCATACCTCTCACAACTGAAAGGCAACCGAGCAGAGGCGATAGACATTCTGGAGTCAACGTATCGCAAGCATCCCAAGAATGAGGAAGTCTCTGCTCGCTATATCAATTTGCTTCTCGAGTCTGGAAAGAAGGCAAAGGCGAAGGAAATATTGATCCAAGCCATCACATCGATGCCTCGCTCGCCATATTTTCTTCTCAAAATCGCTCGCCTTAAAACTGAAGAGAAAAACTACAAAGAAGCCAAGAATCATCTGGATAAGCTTTTAAAAATCGCGCCAGATAATATTGAAGGTTGGACGCTTGCTGGATTCATTGCCATTCAGGAAAATAATGGTCTTGCCGCAGAAAGATACTTTCGGGAAGCCTATGAAAAGCAACCAGAGAACGACACTCTAGCAAGATACTACGTGACTCAGTTGCTCAAGTTAAACAAGTTCCATGAGGCCCGGCGTCTACTCACAAGACTTGAAGCGTCTACCGATGGACAAGATCAATTCGATCCCGACCTCATGTTCCAGCTTGGATATGTGTTATTCCAGCTGGAGGAATTCGAAGAAGCAAAGAAAAAATTTCTGTTCCTTTCTGAAAAGACGAACGACAAAGATCGCCTGTACTTTTATGCAGGACAGTGTGACGAACGACTTAAAAATCAACAGTCAGCTCTCGAGATGTATTTGAAGATTCGTGACTCGAGTGATGTGTCCAAGCCTGCAAGACAACGAATCGTGTTCTTGAAAATTGATGCTGGCGAATTTGCAGAAGCAGAGAAGTTGCTCGACCTCTACGAGACATCCGTCAAAGAGAAAAAGAGTGAAGATGACTACAAATTTCTTGCTGGCGCTTTTGCAAAAATGAAACAGTTTGAAAAAGCACAGAAATATGCCGAAACCGGGCTAAAAAAGAATCCAGCGTCGGTTGATCTGGAATACCTGAAAGCGGCATATCTTGAACATACAACTTCAAAGACTGCCTCTATTCAGGCTCTGGAACGCCTCATCTCTAAACATCAGGACCACGTCCAAGCTCTGAATCACCTTGCTTACACTTTGTCAGAAGCAAATCAGCGTCTCGACTATGCGCTTGCACTCATTCAAAAGGCCATTCAAAAAGAACCTAAAAATGGTTTCTATCTGGATACGCTTGGATGGATTCAATTCAAACTAAAAATGTACAAGGAAGCGGAAAAGAATCTTTTATCAGCGCTGTCATTGGAACCCTCAGAGCCTGTTATTCTGGAGCATTTGGGCGAACTTAAATTTGCGAACGGCGATTTCGCAGCTGCTTTAAAATATTTCGAATCAGCTTCGCGTATTTTTGAAAAGCTTCCCGCTTGGAGAATCAATTCAGACGTGGAATGGTCAGCCTCAAAGAATAGAGTGGTCAAGAGGATTCAGGAATTGCGCCGTCGAGCGCTTCCTGAAGGGTCGTCATAAGAACATGCAAAATCACCAGATTCTATTGCCTGAATTTTTTCAAGCTCTCCGCACGATGTCGGATTTGGACGACGTTGATTGGTTGATCGCATCAAGACTCGCGGAACAATGGAAAATCTCGATCGCGGATGTTCTTATAGAGATTCACGCTGTTGATGAAACGATTATCGCTAAAGCTCTGGCCCGTGCTCATGGGCTGCAATACGTTGCCGGCAACGAAATTACCTGTGACTTTTCAGACGTCGATACCGAACTCTTCAGCGATCTTCTCAACGTCGGCGCTGCTCCACTCGACAACAACAAACTCGCAGTGTGTAATCCATACGATGACCATCGGGGTCACCTCGGAAGTAAGCTTTGCGAACGCGAAATGGTGGTGACCGAAAGGAGCCTCCTTTATGAGGCCCTTCGAAAACAGAGTTTGACGAATTGGGTTTAATTGGGGCTTTCAATAGGGAATCGATCGGCAATCATCATCCGGGCGGTGAGAACAACTTTGCAAGGCAGCGCTGATGATTTTGATTCAAAGAAAAATGACCTAAGAAGATTGATGCCATAAAGTCGCATCAAAACCTATGGCTGAATAAAAAAAATCCCCGAAGGATAACTCCCTCGGGGATTCGAAATAAAAAGGCTGCACCGAGCTACTCTCCCACAGTTAA
>CAYWSV010000062.1:0-2048 GCA_964460155.1 uncultured Oligoflexia bacterium
CTCGCTCAAGCTCTTTCATAATGAGCCCATAGCTCAGGCTGTCCAGACCACTGCAGCCGTAGCCTTTGAGCTGTGCGCCCAAAAGTCCAAGTTCGCCGAGCTTAGGAATAATCTCGAACGGGAAAGTCCCTTCTTCGTAGGCTGTCCTAAGGTGAGGTCGAAAGGTTTGGTCGACAAATTGACGGACCATTCCTGCGACCATTTTTTGTTCTTCGTTCAGTGTTGAGTCCAGATCCAGAAAATCGTGGGGGTTGATAGTCATGGCATGCTCTCCTGTTGAGTCTTCAAATTCCCTCTATCATGCTTTCGGCATTTGTGGCCTCAAACAGAGGGACGTGTCCGCGTCCCATTGGACCACAGAGTGTTCCAAGAATGTGGAGTGATTGTTTAACATTCTGAAATGATTTTGGTTTGTCGCTTATTCCGGCAGCCATTCGGGCCCATGCAGCATGGACAATCTCGGCCGGAAATTCATGAAGTTCGAGTGCCCTGAGAATTGTGGGCTTGTTTTCAGACATAAATTTATCGAGCCCAAGTTGGCCTTCCTGAGCCGTCCAGCGCTTTAATTTTTCGCTGCTGCGGATGAGAGTCGTAAAGAGACCCTGCATTGATGCTTTGAGATGTGACATCTCGAGATCTTTACCCTGTGCTTCGAATCGATACTGCGATGCGAAAATAATGAAGTCGAAAAGTCGACCGAGTGAAACAGGGATACCCAACATCGCCGATTGCGCAACAAAGGTTGTGCCCACCTTTTTGGCTGTTGGATTGCCCACAACTGACCTGACGTAAGTCGAAGAGCAATGCAGAAGTTCGGGCGGGCACAGGACAGCCCACGTTTGGATCCGGTGGTCGATCGTTTTGTTTGAGAAGTAGAGATTGAACTCAGCTTCAAAGTCTGTTGTCGAGCGCAAACCTCGAACCAAATGCCTTATCCCGTGCGTGCCCGCATACTCGACCACCAAACCTGGTGTTGTTGTGACTACGACAGACTCCCCTAGGTGGAATGGGGGTTCAGTTGTCCACCAATTGGTGCACGGATCGGCGGAAGAGGCGATGATTCGGGCGCGGGTAATTGGGTCAATACTTCCCTGTTTGCTCGGATTGACTGCAACCAGCACATGGATCTGCTCGAAAACGTCCAGAGCGGCTTTGAGAACGGCTTCGTGTCCTACGGACCATGGATCGAAAGAACCCGCGTAAATAGCTGCTGTCATGATGAATCCCTTGTTTTGGATAAGGTAACGCTGCTGTTTTTTCCGAGCCTGAAGTGAAGCATGTCACCTGACTGACCAATGCTGCTTCTCTCTGAGTCGGTCCTGATTCTATCCTATATTTATATGCCCTAAAGCGGGGATATCGGCGAGGACCAGAGCTATGGCAAGGATACTTTTATTGGACGACAGCTCTACGATGCATCGGGTCGTCAGGTTGACGTTTGCCGATGACCAGCGTTTGGAAATCGCGGTTGCCCGAAACAGAAGTGAGGCCGATCAAAATCTTAGCTCGCACAGCACGGATCTCATCATCGCATACGTGCGCTTCGATGGATTAAGTGACCCACGATATTTTGAATCATTACGTTACGTGACACCGAGAATTCTTCTTCTTGCTGAAAGCGAAGAAAACCTCGATTCATTTACACGCTCGGGTTTCAGTAGAGTTTTACGCAAGCCTTTTCATAGCGATGAACTGCGTCAGGTTGTCGAGGATATGCTGGCTCAGGATGTGTCTGAATTGGTCGCGCCTCATCCGCTTCCCAGTCCCGATGATTTGCCGAATTTTAATTCTAATTTAAACACCGTTGATGCACCTACTGTCGAAGAATTTCTGAGCTCAGGCGAAATGCCGACAGTCGATGAGCAGCATACTTTGCACACTGAAGATGACACGGTCCGACAGGTTGGAAGTTCCGCTCAAGAGGGTATGAATGAACCTGTCATCACGATGGATTTGAGTTTTCTGCAAATGTCAGTTGAGCAGCAGCCCAAAGTTGCTGTTCAACCTCCATCGATGTCGACGCCACCCGCTCTTGCACAACGTCCGCC
>CAYWSV010000062.1:2148-17334 GCA_964460155.1 uncultured Oligoflexia bacterium
CACATCGGCGGCACCTGCTCCCGCACAACGTCCGCCCACATCGGCGGCACCTGCTCCCGCACAACGTCCGCCCACATCGGCGGCACCTGCTTCCGCACAGCGTCCGCCCACATCGGCGGCACCTGCTTCCGCACAGCGTCCGCCCACACCTCCGAACCCCTCACTGCGTGCTGTGCCACCCGCTCCACCAGTGCGTCCAGCACCACCAGCACCACCCGCACAACAGGCACGTCCAACACCGCCGGCTCCACCGGCGCGCCCAACTCTATCTGCTCCGAAGGCGCCCTCCTCATATCAGTCAGAGTCGGATGCATTTGCAGACAATTCTGTTCAATTCCCACCCGATGAACGCACATTGTCTCAAACCGTTTTGGGGCAGGACGTTCGCAATTCGGGAGCGAGTGCAGGAGGGCCGACGGGTTTGCGCAGAGCTCCAACACCGCCGTCTGCTCCGGCGCCCATGCAAAATGATTTCGACCAACCTCCGCCACGTGCCATTGATCCGGCACCGTGGAGCAGCGAGCCATTTGATATCGAAGATGTGATGGTGAGTACAAAGTATGCTCAGGCGGGTACATCGGGCAGATCTGGCGGTGATTGGGCTGGAGGGGCTGCACAGGTTCAAAATCATGGAGCGGTTGAAGCGGTTGGGCTCACGCGTCAGGATGTAGAAAAAATTGTCGAGGAGTCTCTCGCGGGCGCGGTGAATCGCGCCGTCAGACAGGCATTGACGGAGGTTATCCCCGACATGCGGCAAACCTTGGTCATTGAGGTCAGTCAGCGCGCAGTCGACCAACTGTCAGATGAGTTACTAGTTATAAAGAAAACATTGCGAGAACAGATGATCACAGAAATTCGTGATGTGAGCTCGCAATGGCTCAGGAAGGAAACTCCGAGCATTGCCAAAGATGTTATTCGTGAAGAAATCCGCAGGGTGATTGAGCAGATTTAACGGTTTTTGCTGATAGGTTCAAACCTAGGTGAGCGTCTTTACGAGAGACAGAACAAGCTGTGCAGGAAGATTTCCTTGAGCAAGTAAGCTTGTTCCTGCCTGTACTAGAATGTTTGCTTTGGTGAGATTCGATATCTCGGTTGCATAATCGACATCCCTGATTCGGCTTTGTGAGGCCTGAAGGTTTTCCGATGCGACGTCGAGGGCCTCGATGGCTCTGACCATTCGAGCGCCAATCGAACCAAAAGATGCACGAAAGCCTGAAACTTTTTCAACAGCATCCGCAAAGGTTTCACCAATACTTGCGAGACCCGAACCAAAAACACTTTCAACATCATCAAGCGAAATACCGTCGCCACTCAGCAGTGACTTAAGCGACTGAATTCCAAGATTCTCAGCTGTAGCAACAATGTCTTTAAAACCGTCGAGTGTAACCAGACCTGGATCTGATTCTGTCTCTGTGCCCCGGATTGAACCAATTCGAAATTGAATTGCATCCCTCCGTTCGCTCTCTGACAACGGGTTCGAAATGAGGTTCATGCCATTGTACTGCGTGGTCATGGCAATGCGATCTATTTCTTCTCGCAGAGTTTCATATTCAACAAAAATGAACTTGCGTTCTTTGTCGGAAAGGGCTGGACTGCTGGCCTGCATTGCCAATTCGCGCAAACGGTTGGTGATATTCGACACTTCATTCAATGCCGCATCAGCTGTCTCAACGAGGCTAACCGCGTCGTTGGCATTTCTTTTCTGAGTCGCGAACTCGCGCAGACGGTTGCCCATTCCATCCGAGAGCGCTCGGTCAGCGGGGGCAGGATTACTGCGCGTGAACACAATTCCCGAAGATAATTTTTCGAGACTTGTTTGCGCATCTTCAGACGCTTTTCTGATGTTGTTTTCGATGGTCGATTGACCGACGATGCGCAACCCCATGTCTGACCTTCCCTCAATGACGGTGCGGACGGGACTTAACCTGCCTCTCGTGTCTCATCTGGGGTATCGACGAGGTTTATAATCTCTTGAGCACATTGTTCGAGTTGGTCAGCAATTTCAGTGTGATACGATTTTTTCACGGGCGTTTGCTCGGCCGATTGGCGGATTCCGTTGTTCACTAACAAAGACATGCTGTCGAACTCAACACGCAGATTCGAAAGAGTCGACATAGTGCGTATCAATGAGTCGCTCACGCTGAGGAGTTCTCCGCTTTCGGCTTGCTGGCTTCCCATGAGTTGCTCAGAGCGCATGAGTTCAGACTGAAGACTGCTGTCGATAACCTTGAAACAATGAAGCAGTCCGGCGAGCTGATTATCAAGCAACGTGAAAGTATCTGATGCAGACTGAGAAGATTCCCTGAGAAGACGAGAGTTTTTGGAAACCATGCGGCTGCGGTTCAGAGCTGCCTGACCGACATTGCGGCCAATGCAAAGTTGATCTTCCATGCCGAGAAAGAGTCGTGACATTTGCGCAACGTGTTCGCGTAAAAGAAGCAGTTTTTTGTCACCGTCTTCGGCCGATGTGTTGGTTCTGCGGAGTTCTTCGTGACTTTCGCTAATCACGCTGATGGCTTGTTTGGTTTCATTCTCGATCGACTCGATGCGGTCAAACATGTCGCGGGTTGCCGATGACGAGCGTTCGGCGAGTTTGCGGATATCGTCGGCAACAACCGCAAAACCCTTGCCTTGCTCGCCGGCCCGTGTGGCCTCGATGCTGGCGTTGAGTGCCAAAAGATTTGTTTGTTCGCTGATGTCATCGATGACATCAACAATCTGAACAATATCAGCAACCCGTTCCTGCAAAATAGTCAGCCGCTCGCGCAAGCTCCCCACGCCAGCAAAACTGCGCGCAATGACCACTTTCATCACGTTCAGGGATTCGCGAATTTTGTGTGAATCTCCGTGAAGGTTGTCTTGAATAAGTTGGGCGTTACCAATGAATTGAGTCCATGTTCCAAGCAGATCATTCAGTGTGCGCGTGTCATCTTCCAGATGTTTCGCATCATCCAGCAAAGCCTCGGCTGTTCTAGCCCAGACTTTACTCTTCTCAGAGCGGCTGCGGATTTGCGACAGCGAAGTTGTGCAGCGCGTGAGGCCATTGCGTGCTTGATTTTGTGAACTGAGCAGAGCGACCATCTGCTCATTAAGAGATGCGGATAAACTCTGCTGGTGGTCTTCCGTCTCGGTCACTGATTTAATCGTCGTTTCAACGTTCGATCGAGCAGCTTCTAAGCCCTCGACAGCCGATCCGAGTGTTTTGCGTACGTCTTCTAAACTCGATTTGACAAGCTCTTGCGCCGCAGCGTCGTCGGAATATTGCTGTTCACCTGACAACCGCCCCAGACGTTGCAGCTGAACCGCAATTTCTCTGAGAATCAAATCGACGGCGAGGGGAAGCCCTGAGCTTCCCTGCGGATACGCCTGATTGAATGTGTTCTCGTTGATTTGGTTGGCTTCCACTGAAGGCCTCCATTCGCCGCGGTTCTCTCTCTCGGGGAATAGATCGGTTGAATAGCGGGACTCTCAAGTGGGTCCGTCATTCGGCCGGACACTGGGCAATTTTTTTTACGAGCGCCTTCAGACTTTGAGGAACGTCTTCGTTTTTCTTCTTTCCGCTCAGGTCGACCTCGACGTCTTGTCCGCTCCAGCTGATGGTCAAAAGGTCGGGAGAGGCGATTTTGAGGGTGACTCCAAAATCTTTGAGCCGCTCCGTGGCCATGTCTGCGGCTTCGACCCGGTTGCGCGCAAGGGTGAGACGAAGGCCCAGAAGATTCACTGCTGCAGCCATGTTGGGATCCACGACAATTGCTGGAACGGGGCGTTTGACCGGCTCAGCAGGTGGATTCTTTTTGGGTGGTGGCTGGGGTTTGACTTTGAGTTTTTTGAAAACTTCATCGTCCAAAAGAGGCTGCGAGTCGTCCACAAAATGCTCGCTGTTTCTGTTCAGGGATGTGGTCGGTATTCCAACCGCTCCCCGCGAAGCCTCCAAAAGCCCCGATAGTTTCAGGCGTCCCGGTTCGACTCCGTACAGTCGGCATAGGCCGTTGGACAGTTGTTGAACCGTTGCGATAACCGGAATCATCTTTTTTCCAAGGAAGAATTCGAGCTGACTGAGGGTCCCTTTGTCTGTGGGGTCTTCGAGGAGCACGTAGATTTGGTTGTTCTCTTCAGCAATCGGTATAACGCAATAATGTAAGGCAATGTCTGCAGGAATCAGCGCCCGGAGGGAGTCGTCGAGCTCGTCGATGAGCTGATCGGTCGCGGCCGAAAATCCGTAATAGCGTTGCAACAGCTCTTTAATTTCCGAAGGAGTGGCCACGTTCAGCGACCTTAGAACGCGGACAGGGTTTTCCCCCAATTGTCTCGCTGTGCGCTTCAGCGCAGCAAGCTCGGTGGACGACAGATGCCCATCCTGATACATCAATTGGAGTAAATCATGCATTGACGGTCCGTCCTTGGCAGTGGGTTGCACTTCACTGCTCAAAAGATACATGGGTTTATGCATTGATGTTGGGCAAGAGTTTGCGCAATAACCGAGGGATTGACGTGTTGCTTGAATTCTTGTGGTAATGTGGATTCAAAGCGTCTCTAAGGAGTGAGGGACTAGGGCTTATGAGCAAGGCTGATCTGGCTGCGGAAAGAAAACTGCAAATCATAAATGCGACCATCGAGTGCATTGCACGCTATGGCTACAACAACTTTTCAATGCAGGATGTTGCTCGCATAGCTGATGTTTCCAAGGGAATTATTCACTATTATTTCCTCAATAAAGAAGATTTGATGATGGCTGTCCTCGATCGCGTTGCTGGCGATATCGAAGGATTGCTCGCAGGAATTACCGAAAAGACGCAGGATCCAATTGAACAACTTCGTCAGATAATTCGTGTTTGTTTTGGTATTGTGCAGCAAAAACGCGAATATTATTGCATCAACATGGATTTCTGGACTCAAATCAATCAAAAAGAAAAAGTCAGGCTTGCTGTTGCTAAACATTATGGAAAATTTCGCAACACGACCGCTGCGATTGTGCAGGCTGGTGTTGAGTCGGGAATCTTCAAGCCCATCGACCCTCAACATGCAGCCAGTGTGATTATTGCAATTGTTGACGGTATTTCATTGCAGTGGCTGTTCGAGGAAAGTTCATTTCCATACGATGATATGGTCAGAACGAGTGAGGATGTAGTTCTTCGTTTTCTGACAAAATAAATTTGTTTAATAGAGGCAGTCAGGGATGGACCGCTCAGTGATTTCGGATGGCTATGATGACGAGTCGCTTCCGCCTCCGCAGAGTCAGGAAGAGTACAGGCATCTTGCCGCAATAGTGTCCTCTATTTCCGACTTTCCCCGCATGAGCTCGAAAGAGCAGAATTCCCTGATCAGCGAACTCGAGGCCTATGAATGTTATCGACAGGTCGACCAACTGTTGCGTTGGCGTCTGGCCCGTCCTGAACGAAATCATTCACAGTTGATGCAGGATTACCTGTGGCTAATGAGGGTCAATTATCTTGGCTTTGAGTCCTACGATGCATTTTTAGAGGTAGCAAAGCTCTACATTAGCAATCTTGAAGTGCCTTTTGCTTCAATTCGGTTGCATGTTCTTGATGAGATTCTCGGTCCTGAAAATTTCCGCGTACATGCAAAATTTCTGAAGGCTGTTCTTGAGAACGTCAAAGAGACTTCGCAAAAGGTTCTGCTGCTCGAGAGGTTGGCGCTCATTTACGAGAAAAAAATATTTCTCGAACACGAATTTGAAGCCGTTTACTATCAAATTCTCAAACTTGACTCGACGAACGTCAAAGCCCGTAAGTATTTTAAGCTCAGTCATCTGCACAATATGGAATGGGCTGAAGCGGCAGAACAGCTCAAAGTACTGGTTCAGCACGCCGAAAATCCACAAGAAAAAGCGCGCTACTCGCATGAGTTGGCGCAACTTTATCTATACAATCTCAATCAACCGGGCGCTGCTCTTGAATTGCTGAGGCCTCTTGCGGTTGTTTTCCCGGAAACACGTCATTCGTTGATTGAGGCACTTGAACGTTTGGAACTGTCGGATGATTTGCTGGCAGTCTTGGCAAGTTTTGAGAGAACATCGCGTGATGCGGACGAATCGAGCCAACTCAAATATCGTCGTGGCAATGTTTTGCTCAAGGTCGGCCGAACAGAGGAAGCAGTCAGAGCCTTCCGAGAAGCTCTTCAACTTCAACCGGGGTCGTTGCTGATACATGAATCTTTGATTTCCTCGTTGGTCGAGCTAGGCGCCGTTCACGAACTTGCAGAAGAACTGGGCCGATTGCGGGATGCTGTAAAACTTGATGCCAGTTTCCTAACTTTGGATGAGCTCATGAAAAGGGCAAAGCATATCTCTGAGCTCAAAGCCCTTTCGCCAAACTAAAATTTTTTGAACAGAGTGATCTGAAATGAAAACAAGTATTCATAGCGAATTTTTATCGTCACTCAGTGCCCCCGAGCTTTCGTGGCGCTGGCCGTCTTATCAAAATTGGTTGCTGCGGGATGATTTTTGCAAAGCACCGGAAAAGCAGCAAAGTGCAACGGAATTGCCGTTGCTTTGGAAGGCTTTGCCCACAGGTCTTATGAGTAAGTTTAGGTCTGCTGCATTTATCGAGTGGCGGTACTATTCAATTATTAGTGAAAATTTTCATGGTATTTGTGGTTTTTCTTTGTTCAATCCTGAAAACCATTTTGCACAGGTCAGCGAGGGTGGTCTTATTGTGATCGTTGCCGGTGCGCTTGATGCAGCAGCAGCAACGTTGGAGAGTTCAGGTACTCAGGGGACGCTCGAACAGTTGGGGCGTGTAAAAGAGTTTTGCTTCATGCACGTCTTTCCCATGGATACCGTGATCTTTCATGGTCCTCACAGACAACACGTCAGCGCAAGCCATCAGGGCCTTGAACTCAAAATCGAACACACGGACATGCAAACCGCAGACATTACGCTC
The DNA here is from genome assembly GCA_964460155.1 of uncultured Oligoflexia bacterium. Classification (GTDB taxonomy): domain Bacteria; phylum Bdellovibrionota_B; class Oligoflexia; order Silvanigrellales; family Silvanigrellaceae; genus RFOM01. Next base: position 9,051 of record CAYWSV010000062.1, read on the forward strand.
GAGGTCGAGGGTCGGTTGAGTTTGCGCATGCGCCATCAAGCTGCTCGCGGATGTCCGGTTTTATCGCCTGTCACGGGCACAGATTTTCAGACGATTCCGGGTGCTCATTGGACTGTCTTTAACCCTTCTCCTGTGGCTCGTGTCGATGGACAAATGATTATTCGGCCCGGGTTGTTGAATTTTAGTGAGACGGCGCCGGGTGCACACAACCCTAACTTCGTTTCACCACCGCTCGCTGAAAAGCTTTACGACGGCTACGTTAAGGTTTCGCTCGATAATTCTGCCGGATACTATGAGCACAGTTTTGGATTAAATCCCATGCCGTTGCATGGTTGGGATTTTGTTTTTGTGCCCACTCCTGATGCTCAGGCGGGACTTGTTCTTCAAACATACCGTGGCAGCCGGCAGGTCACTTATCTCGAAGTTCTTTGGGCCGAAAAAGATGGGGAATGGAAGACCCTTCATATCCCTTCATCTGATTTTCAGTCGGAGTGGACCGAGACGAGTTGGCATCCGGTCATGCGTGTTCACGTACCACGCAAACGTGTCATGAAGGCACGGCACAAAGGCTACACAGTCGAAATTGAAAACAGAGTCGTTGGCGAGATTCCATTTGTTCGCGCACATTCGCCGGTGGTTCGTCATTTTTTCATTTCCGAAGAACTGTCTTTCACCAGCTGGACGTTGACTGATCCACAAGGAAAAGTCTGCGTGCAGGTTAAGGATGCGCTTTCGGGTGGAGAAACTGCGCGTGGACGTTGGTACTACAACTTAAACGGCATTTTTTCGATCAATGCCCAGAAGCCGTTCTGAATCTTTTTCAAGTCGATGGACTCGTTTGAGTTGAGATGACTCTGCGCACGGTATTCAAGACTTCATCGACGCTGAGTTCTTTCATGCATTCGTGTGTGCCAGTTTTGCAGGTGTTCGATTCGCAGCGGATGCATCCCGAGTTACGTTGCACGCTTGCATGTTTTTTTGTGTTTGGATGCAGCCATGGTTCCGGGGCAGTGGGGCCATAAATCTGAACGGTACGCGCGCCGCCAGCGACTGCCACATGCGATAAACCATTTGTGTTGCCAATCCATACGGCGCTGAGTCCAGACATGTGAGCTGCTTCAGCAAGCGAAAGTAATGGAGGCATGCATGAAGCAAATGGATCAAGATTTTTTAACCGGAGATTGTATTGTAAATTTTTGTGAAGCTCTTCAGTAAATTCATATTCGCCAGGTCCCCAAAACCAGCAGATTTTTAGACCTGTTTCCTCAATGAGTTTTACTGCAAGTTCGACGAATGATGTTTTTGGCCATTGGCGAAGTAATCTACGGGAAGTTGGGCTCAGGACGATAAATTGCCCTGCTGAGAGATTCAGATCACTTAGAATGTTGAGAATTCGACCTCGTGTCGCAGGCGGTGTGGGCATCCATGAATTCAGCCAGTCGAGAGGTGGGTTTGCGGTCTTCTCGCGACCCAGAACAGGAGAAAGAAGATTTAAACGCGCTTTTGCTGCGTAGACCCCCTTCCATTGGCCAGCATCACTCAACCAAGTGTAGGCCCAATTTCTGTTCCATCGGGTTGCGATTCCGTGGCGAACGGGGGCACGCGTCGAAAAGCTCATGATTGCTGTTTTGGGTGTGCAGATGCTGTCGATGACCAAATCGTAGCTCGCGTTTCGCAGCCGAAGTAGAAATTTGATTTCAGACCACAGGTGGCGCAGTGAGCTTTTAATCGATTGCGATGGATTGCGCAGGAGTTGCTTCAATGGGTTCGATTTTTGCACGGGATAATAGAGAACTTCTGTGAGAGCTGGATGGCCCTCGAGCAGCTGGCGTCCCATGGGATGTGCCACCCATGAAATGCGCGCTTCCGGAAACTCGCTGCGCAGTGCGAATGCCAATGATGAGCCCAGCAGAATATCGCCAAGCTGGCGTGGTAAAATGATCAGAATATTTTGGAATTTTTTTTCAGACGAATTCATATTGTGAGCTCATTTCGCGGTCGACGCGACCACTTGCGGTAATCCCAGCACCACTGCCAAGGTGACAGTGCAATGATCGATTCCAGCCAGCGCGCGTAAAGACGAACGACCGTCTCCGTCTTCCGCTGAGTGTCCTCGGTAAATTTCAGGCTACAGCCTTCAAAAGTATAAATTCCGGGCCAGATTCTGCGTGATGCCGCGCAAACTAATTCGCAATTGCTGCGCAAGGCGATGTCGACACCACCTTCAGGAAAAGCACTTTGTGCGCCATAAAAATCGACAAAAAAACCTTGTGACGCCGGTTTTTGGTCAATCAGCAAGGCAACGGCTCGCCCGCTCTTAAGAGCACTGAGCATGGCTTTGACTAAGTCTTTTCGGTTTGTCCACAAGACTTCGATGCCGCGCAGACTACGGTACCATCCAAGAAGACGGGTGATAAATTGCGCACGGCTCGGTTTGGCAAGCGCGATAATGGTTTGGTTCTCATTCACTTGTCCTTGCAACAGTAAATTCAAATATTGCGCAGTGATTTCAATGTTGCCAAAATGCGCGCTCAAAACAGTAAGTCCAACTGAGTTGGATTTTGCTCGCAAGGATGCAGCAGTGACTTCGTCGCAGGTCTGGGGGTTTTCGCGCAGAACGATAAGACCCAATGGCCAGAGTATAAAGTCCTCGATGAGAATCAGCACATAATGAAAAAGAGTTGCCGTTGTTGCTAAAATGCGTGCCGGTGCGTTGAGCTGCATTCTGTTTTTGAAATTTTCTCGTGCTGTGCGCGCGGGAAAGATTGGAGTGAGTGCTAACACAAAGCACAAGAGCAGGCCGGCAACATAAATCGGCATGAGCAATAAATTGACCAGACTGTTTCCGGTAATGCGCATGAGCGTGAGGTTTTGGAGACTGCGGTTCACGCCAGAGGATCTCATAGATCAGTTCGAGACCGCAGGGTCTTCATTCTTGCGTACGTGACTGCGAACGCGTGAGCGCTCGGGGAACAAATGAGCTGCCTTGTAGCTGCTTCGCACGAGAGGTCCCGATGCAACTCCTTTAAAGCCAATCGACTCGGCGAACTGCTGCCAGTGTTTAAATTCATCGGGGTGCACGAAGCGTTTGATGGACAAGTGTTTGTTGGAGGGTTGAAGATATTGTCCAATAGTGACGATATCTACGCCAACTTCGCGCATGTCTTTCAAGCTTTGTTCAATCTCAGCGGGCTCTTCACCAAGGCCGAGCATGAGCGCACTTTTGGTGAAGGATGCGGGTCTGAGGCGTTTGGCGTTCTCGAGTACTTTAAGGCTTTGATCATATTTTGCGCGCGCATCGCGCACACGCGGAGATAATCTACGCACTGTTTCGAGGTTGTGAGCGAACACATCGACACCTTGGCCCGCAAACAAAACATCCTTCAGCGGTCCTTCTTTTCCTTGAAAGTCGCCGGCAAGAATTTCGAGGATCAAGCCTGGGTTTTGCGTTTGGATGGCCTCGATTGTTTTTGCGATGTGCGCTGCTCCGCCATCGGGGAGATCGTCACGGTCAACCATGGTAATTACGGCATAGTCGAGATTCATTTTTTTGATGTTGAGAGCCGTGTTCATAGGTTCATCGTGATCAAGAAGACCCGCAGGGTTTCCAGTTTTAACAGCACAAAAGCGGCAACCGCGAGTGCATGTGTCACCCAAAATCATGAATGTAGCGGTTCCGCTATTCCAGCATTCAGAGATGTTAGGGCAGCGTGCCTCTTCGCAAACAGTAAAGAGTTTTCCTTCGCGCAGATTACGCTTGATGTCATACAGACGTTCGCCTTTGACCTGTTCCGACTTCAGCCAACGCGGTTTGAGGGGTTTGCCCGTGCGCGGATTGATTTCGGGGGTGACGCTCAGTTCGGCCAGTCGTGCATGGGTGTCTGTGACTGGTGTGTTTTCCTGTCCGTCGTGCTGGTTGTTTTCAAGGCTCATGTTATGCATCTCCAAGTGCAGACCGGTGTCTAACAGTCAGTCCGTTCACCCGCAAGACAAGGTTCCCGTCGATGGCCCGTATTCCCACCCTCGAGATTCAAATTGCGAATATGAAAAGCCTTTTAAGGACGATGTGCGACCGTGTTCACGCCGGACTTTTGGTTGTTGAACAACATCTGCATGTTCCCAATACCGAGGCTCTTATCAAGGTCGTGGCCCTCGACAGCGAAGTCGACCGCATGGAGCAGGAACTCGATGAGGCGGTTTTGCAAATCTTCGCAACACAGCAACCCCGTGCACAGGAACTGAGACTCGTCTATGCGACCGCAAAAATCGCTCATCACGTCGAGAGGATGGGAGATGCTGTTGAAAGCCTTGCGCGCCAATTAGCCACGGCTGAACTCTCTGAGAGTCGAAGTTTGCTTATCGAGATGATCTCTCATGTGAAGGACCTTTTTGCGCGATCTTACTCGGCCATGTTCGAAGAAGATCACTCAGGGATTCAAGAAATCTTTGATCTTGATGACGCTGTGGATGAATGCCAGCGGGCAATTGTTCAAATTGCCAAGGACATGTTCTTGTCGGCGCCACGTGATCCGAACGCCGTTGAGAGGGGACTCAAGCTCATAACGATTGCGAGCAAACTCGAAAAGATTGCAGATTTATGCTGTAACTGGGCTGAACAATCGGATTTCGCAGCACATGGTTTGGCCCGCCGTGTTCTCAAAAAACGCAAATTGCGCGTTGTACTGACCGACGACAGCGGAGGAAGTCTTGCGTCGTCTTGTGCGGAATTGCTTGTAAAAAATTTGTCGGGGGCAATCGACCTTACGGTGGCCACAACTGAATTCGGACCCGAGCAGCAAGAGGATGGAACTGCTGACGTTGCGCAGGTCGACCACGAGGCCCGCCCCTATGGAAATGCCCGCGAGTTTCCGATTGTGCGTTTCCGTCAGGTGTCTTGGTCGCGTTGCTTTTTGTTGGTCAACCTCGGGCGTCCTTTATCCTCTTTCGAGCGCGGCTTGATTCCCCATAAAACGATGGTTCTTGAGTGGCAGATCACCGACGACGCGGCAGGGAGTCCAGCAGAGGAGTTGAGCCGAAAGCTTGGCGGGCTTGCGAGTATTCTGGCACGGTCGGATGTCTCTGCTGGGAATATGAGCTAGACTCTCGGATGAGCGCGGCAAACTCATGTTGAGTCCGGGCGACCAAGGAAACTCATGAAAACGACAAACTCTCTCGAACCCCAATTGCACAGGCCTGCTCATGCGTGTTTGAGGCGTGCACACTGTGGCCTCCTCTCTTTCGTGCTCAGTACAGCGATAGTCCCATCAGCGTGGGCAGTGCCAGAGGCCACTGACCTCTGGCGTGACTTGGGTGTGAGTGCATCGCTTTTGGCTGGCGGGAGCGGACATGTGTCCGATGCCTCCGCATCAGATAACAACCCGGCGGGAATTGGCCTTCAAAAAACGTACACAATTGCGGGCGAAATGGGATGGATTGGCCAGAAGAGCCGTCAGGCCGAGGCGAGTGCTTGCGACTCGACGACCTCGGAAGTTGCCGCTTGCTTTAAATTTAGGCAGACACAGAAAATCACTGGAGCTCAGGATCGGCGCTTCACGCTGGCCTTTGCGCAGACCGTTGCCAGCGGATTTATTTTTGGAATTGCTGGCGATTACGTTCAGTTTGCCGAGCAGCGCCTGCCTCCTGCCGAAAAAGCACCCGATAAAAACGGACAACGTATTCGCTTGGGGTTGATCTACCCTTTGGCTCAGGGAGCCTTCTTTGGTTTGAGTAGTGACGGTCTCTACGACTCGACCGACACACCCAAAGATCACGCAGCTGGTCTGAGTCTTCAGGTTGGACAATACTTTCTGTTTAACGGCGATTTGAAGTTTGATGCTGATTCTTTAAGGGAAATGCTGGTGGGTGCCACTGTTTTTCCGCGCGATTTTCTTGATTTCGCAGTCAGCTATGGTTACGACCCGAAGGGAAGCCAGCATAGGATCGGCGGTGGATTGGTTGTGAAGTCTCAACAGGCTCGGTTAATCTATTCGGTGGTCCGCTCATCGGAAGCTTCGTCGCGATTGCTGCATACTGCGGGAATTTCAATTTTTATTGGCGGTGCTGCTCGCGAAAGGTAATTTTCATGAGTTTTTCTTCGCAGGGCAATTCATTTCTGGCCGGCCTAAAAAAGAGCCAGTCGCTTGTTGGGCGCGATGTGGTTTGTTTCTGCGGTAAGTGCAGGCTGAACTTGTCTCATACGGTGGTGACTACCTCCGGAAAAGACAAGCCCGACCGTGTTCAGTGCAACACATGCAAATCAGAGCATGCCTTTCGGGGCACGAAAAATGTTGATGAAACCAAGAACCGTGCAATGGGAGATGATTCTATGTCAGAACGTGATGAGGAAGTTGATCTCGATTTGGATTCCGGTGGAAAAGCACTTTTGGGTGAGGCGGCTGTTAAGAAGCGCGCTAAGGCTAAGCCCAAAGCTAAGAAAACAAAAGATGAATCCGAATCAAAATCGAGCTCCAAGACATCCATCGCGCTGCCGCTGAGTATGTTGTCGGCAAGCAGCGAGGACAAACAATTGTTCAGCGACAAGAGAGCAGCGCTGAAAGCCTCGAAGGTCACGCCGAAAGATTACAATATTAAAACTCACCTGAGCGTCGGCGACGTGGTGAACCACAAGACGTTTGGACTTGGATTTGTAATGGCAGACGGTGGTCTGAACAAAGTCGAAATTCTTTTCGAAGTCGGCCGCAAGCTTCTGATCACAGCCCCGAAGGCTTAACTTCGAGGGCTGCTTTCCCTGACTCATCCCAGTGTTAGAGTTTGCAGGTCCCTTCAATTTGCCCAACATTCCCCAAGAAATCTCCCGACGGAAGCTTGTGCGCAATTTTCGCCGGAGAGATTTCATTATTTTTAGACGCGTTTATCCAAATCGCCATTGATCCGATTTCCGAGTCGCTAGCGAATTTAGTCCCGGCGCTCGCATCTGAACTGATCTGCTCATTCAGGATTGTTTCACCCAGTAGACGCATCGCGCCATTCTTTTCAAGAACGTATATGTCGACGTCCAACGAGCGTTTTCCACTCGCCGTCATGCGTGGAGTTGCCGAATAATTGAGTCGTTCACCGCGAATATCGGCAGTAAATGTGCAACCGTCGGAAGCAGTCGAGCGATTTTTTGCGTCGGTCTCAACTTTAACGAAATCCTGATGAGTGAATTCGCCCATCTGTTTTTGAATTTCAGACAGGAATGGATTGACTGCCTCGGGTGACATATTTTTGGGGCATGCAAATCGAGATGCCGCTGGAAGCGCTTTGGCAACATCGGCAAAAGCAAGTGTCACGTTCAGGTTGGTTGCACTCAAACCGTCTGCCGCATTGTTGACACGAACATCATAATTTTTGGGTGAGAAATCGCGCGACGCCTGTGAAAGCAAGCCAATTCCACCTGCGGCACCAGAAAGATAAGAGTATGTGTATGCGCCAATTCCGTTGAAGCTAAACATCGCTCCAAGCGCTTGTGCTGCGGTCATACCACCATAATAAGCAACTGCAGCTCCGGGAACCACAGGACCCGTAAGAGCTGTAAACACGAGTACGGTTGCGCTGAGACCAAAAAAGGCTGTCATTGCTCCAAGGGCGTTGTTGAACCCACCTCGAATGCGACGTTGATTTTCTTTTTTCGCGAGACCAGCATCTAAGGCTGAAGTTGACACAGGAAAGAGTGTTAATGGGGTAGCTTCGCGCTGCGCACGATCTAAAAATTTAAGTTGTTCTTGATTTAGAGGTACATTTGTGTCGAATTTAGGAGCCGTTTTTTGATTGTATTCTGTCAGATAAAGGCAGGTTGTATCGTCTTTGGGGTTTGGAATTGCATTGATGAACTGAACCCGTTGATCCCAAAAAGCACCACCTCGACCAACAACTGTTTGAAGGTCAGAATCTGAAGATCGTTTTTGAGGAGCGCCGCACGATGAAAGAATCCCGAGGCCTGCAAGTGTGCTGAGTGCGCAAATCGTGAATTTTCGCGAATTGGAATTCATGGAGACCTCCGAAAACGACAATTCTTAAAATATGTTGAAATTTCGGAGTGGGTTATGCGGGACTCACAAAATCTGCAAGGTTAAATTTACAACAATCGAATATTTTTAAATAAATCTTGGTGATGCAATTGTTTCTATTCTGCCAACCATGATCGACCTATTCGGGCTGAAATTGGAGACAGATATGAAGATTCGTCCGATTTTTCTCTGCTCGGTGTCGTTTTTATTCATTTCTTGTGGTGTATCACAGCGCAATTCTAGTGTTCAGGACCAAGATGTAGGGGACGTATCAA
>CAYWSV010000063.1:0-7452 GCA_964460155.1 uncultured Oligoflexia bacterium
CGTCAGTCGAAGACCATTCCCGGGAAAAACGACCGAAGGACCCAAACGACGCTCGTCGGGAAAAAGCGCGGCAAGAGCAACTCCACCTTTCACAGGACTCATTCCCCAAAAGACGTCGACGCCCCATTTTGTTTCGGGAAGACCGGTAGAAAAGGCATCCAGTAGATCGAGACGCTGTGTTTCCTGCAACGCTTTTGCATGAGCAAACTTGTAGGATGCCATCAACTGAATCTGCGGCAACGCGGGCTCGGTGAAGTCAGGCATCAGCCATGACCAACGCACTGCCAGCATGGGGTCTCCAACACTACGCAAGGACGTCTTTTGATTCCTTGTTTGCAATCCATTTACGGTTATGGTGGCAAAAAAATCTTCTCTGAGTGCTTTTCCTACAGCCACAACGAGTGAATCTCGTGATGTTGGGCCTGCGTCTCGACCACGTTGTCCATCGGCACCAACCGCTTCAAAACCACCGCTCGTCGACACACCCACATAGGTCTTCAATTTTTCCGAGGGCCATAAAACCAAGGGATCGTCGCTTCCACTTCCACACGATGCGCACGCCAAAGCATCGTTCGCCGATACCAATTGAAGAGCAGCACAGAGGACGCTAAAACGACGCAATGTCCTCATCATGGAACCACAACAGGCAGTTCAAGTTCTTCGCTTTGGCCGTTTACCGAAGCTTTGACTCGCAATTCCCAACGTCCACTCATGGTGAACATAATGTTGTCGACAGTGAGTTTATTGACTTGCAGAGTGCGTGTGATTTGTCGCGAAGGCGCACCATGACCATGCATTTTCATATAGGGATATGCATCTATGACAGACAACAACTGTGGAACTTGTCCATCGAGTGTTAAGATTTCAATCACACATTTACTCAGACTTTCAGGCGAAATATCTTCGCTGACCTGAGGACCGCGTTCCCACGAAACAATACGGGCCGAAAAGACATTTCCGCGCACGAGCGCCGCTTCTACATTTTCGCCCAACGGTTGACCCGAGTGCTGATGCTGAGATTGAGCACACGCAGAAACGGGAAAAATAAAAAGTGCAGCTGTGCACAAAGCTTTAGATAGATAATTCATCTTCAACCCGCCAAAGAAAAAAACTAAACCGAAAATCTGCTGAACAAAGAACTTTTCCGAAAACCAACAGAGTGACCGGATAAATGATTGGCTTGAAAAGGTCAAAGAGTTAAACCATAAAAACCCGCAGGTAACGGCTACAGAAACGACACAACGGGAGAGACTCAGGAGTAGTTGGATCGGCTGACGTTAGGTTTTATCGACCTGTGGAGTAATTGCAGGCGAAACCAGAGAAAAAATGAATTCAGTGCTACGAATTGCCGTCTCGGAATCTGTAATGGAGTATTCCTCGGTAGGAATCCAGTCTTCAGTTCCGTAAAAAGAAAGCTCGCGGTCTTTGCGGAGAGTTCTGGAAATCGTGCAGATTTCGTCCAGATTTGCCTGAATCTGTGCAGGGAGATGTTGAGCATTTTGACGCAGGACATGGCTCACATCATGTGTCTTTGGAACCTCAATACCAATGTGCCTCAAAAGCGCTTTCAAAAGCAGCTCGACACACTCCTGTGATTCACGCACCACATCTGAATATCCCTTCTCGCCGTGAAGAAAATGCAGAGCCTTAATTCGGATAGTCGCCTTTTCAATGTAAGCAAGACTTAGTTTATCAGATCTCATAAGAAATGATTTCCTCAAATTTTGGCGCAGGTTTCGCAATCCAGTACCAATGGCCGCCGACGATCACCTTTTTTGAACCATTTTTCTTCATCATCTCTCGGGTTGCTTCGATTTTTTCTTTCAAAAAATCATTTTCATCTTGAATAATGAAAGCGTGCTCCGTCATGTCGTAATAAAGCGGGTTAAAACAACTCGCCTGCTCGATAGAGAAGATGACAGGTGAGATGTCCATGCAAATACCTGTTGACCTTAATTCTTCGAGAATTGCAATCAACTTGTTTTCCACTGATTCAGTGAAATCGCGATTCACCTTATTCCGCGATGGATATGGAGCATTCTTTAGGACGATATAAAGGTCGAGGTCCGAGTTCAACCGAGCTTCGCGGCGGGCGTAAGACCCAAAAATAGCAACGGAGTTCAAATTCTCCCCATAGTGTCTTCTCAGGCAATCAATCAATATGCTGACGCATTGAAACTGCTGCTGAGAATGAAAGTATGAAGACAATTGCTGGAGCATGATAACAAGCGCCCCTCCAAATTTAATTAAAGACTATCTTCAAAAGTCTTTAGGAACAACGCATACATCATATTGAACTTGCGCACAAAAAAGCAATCAAGAGAACCGGCTCAACAGAGCACGCTCCAAGAATCCGGCATGCACACGCCAATTCTCGGGACCGTATCCACCCGCCATCACATAGGCCTGCGGAATGCGGCGCGCCCTCAACCAGGCATGCACGAACCACGTGCGCTCGATACACTGCTGCAAACTCAATTTCAAAGGCGCAGCACTCTTGAGCACATCTTTTTCGTAAGGGTCACTTCCATCAACAACAATTGCCAATTCCGGAACCACTCCCGCCGCGCAGACCTCGAGCTGCCGCAACCCATGTGTCAGGAGTTCAAGATATTGCCCTTCAGCACCTTCGGGCACCGGAATATCTACAGTACTCGGCCAAAAACACTTCTTGAGCTGTCCAGCTTCATCAAGCGGCGGTTCATCTAAAGGCCACCCGCGCTGCATGTGAATACTGAGCGTTTGAACTGAATCATCGCTGATGGTGATTTCGGCAGTGCCGTCGCCTTTATGCGCATCAAGATCAATCACCCAAACATTTTTGATTTTGCTACGGCCCTGCAAATCACGCACGGAAACCATGATGTCGTTGACCACACAAAAACCGCGCCCGGTGTGAGTCATGGCATGATGAGCCCCTCCTCCCAGAAAATAACAAAAGTCATTTTCAAGTGCGATTTCACAAGCCACGAGAGTTCCGGCTGCATGAGCAAGGCGTTTGTGAACCAATTCGGTCATGGGACGGTTAGTTTCTGCGGGTAAATATCTTTCGTTGTATGTTCCGTCGGCATTCATGAACTCGAAGACTTCGGCCATCACTCTCAACGGGTTCTCTGAGAGCAAAACATCAACGTAATTTTTGTGATGTACACGCTCCAGTTGTTGCCTGCTGAACGGTTGTGGGTCAGCAGTGCGCAACCACTTGTCCTGCGTTTGACTCAATTGCGGGTGCGCGCGCAAAGCCGAAAGCGTGTTGGTGTACCTGTCGGCGAGTAAGGGAATTTGAATTCCGTAATCCTGAAGACTGGCATTTGAATTTTCGATCGACAAAATCACAGAAAAATCCTTCCTCGTGCATACAACGCTGAGCTATTCGATAGGCTCAAAATTACGACAATCTTTACCCTGAAGAGCTTTTTCAAGACCATTCACAAGATTTTTTGAGGCCGTTCGGTGCATCGACAAATCTGTCCAGTATTTCATATTGGGTTTGTCGTAATCTTCTTCATCAACAAAATAACCCAGCCAGTCTTGCCCCAATCCGACCCACACGGGCTGACGGTTCGCAAAAAACTTTGCATCCAAACGGTGAATCACTTTCGGAAAAGCTTCGCCCGGCAGCGAGGTGAAGACAAATGGCCCAACGGTGACGGCACTGACACGCGATGAAATTTGCCCCGAGCGCACCTTGGTTTCCACAACGCGCAGGTTGCTTGCAAGCTTGAAAAGCGTGTTATCGACTGGAAATTGAATAGGAACATGACAAACGCTGACTTGAGCCTGTGAATTATCGACTTCATCTTCGGTTGCACTCAGTACAGATTTTGCAAGTCGGTGACCCACCGTACTCGCATTCGCGTACTCGTTCGGAACGTCTGGGTCACGATCGCCTTGAGGAAATGCGTCATCTATTCGGTCGGCATCATCGGCTTTGGCAGGCAGCGCATAAACATTACCAATGACACCATTCACGAAGATGTGCGGAACGTTGCCCAACGCTGCAGATAAACTGTGTCTAAAACCACCCACAAAATCCGAGGACAATGCGTTGTTCTTCATGCCTATGACAGTTGGATGTGCCGACCACTGAGTTAGTGTACCGAGGAGGCGGTTGTCGTTTTCTGAGTAAAGACTCAATGCAACATAATCATCTCGACGTTCACTGGCATTCGCCAAAGACGAAGTTGAATTTGAGTGGTTTCCCAACCGCTGAGTCAAACGCACGGGTTCGATTCGGGCGAATGCGTCACGGACAGCCTGCACCGCAGCTGTTTCAATGAGCTGCGCATAGCGAGCATCTCGTCCGCTTCTGGGCAGTGAACCCCACAATCCGAGCGTATCGGGTGAATGATGAGTGTGGGTTGCTGAAACCAAAAGATGAAGATTCGGATCAACGGCCTCACGCGCTGCTTTTTCGATACGGGAGATTTGCGCACCCGAGAGCCCAACGGCATCGATAACAACCATCGCCGTTCGCGTTCCGCGCGGATCTTCAAAAATCACAGCGCTCGCATACAGGGGATCGTGAACACCAACACCATTTGTGCGCGGCGTACCCAGAAAGAAGGTTCCGTAGCCACCCATGGGAATAACCTGACGCGTGCTGATATCAATTTGCGCTGTTCCAGCCTTTATGCCTTGAGCCTTCGCTTCTGTTTGAGCCATTGCCAGCGCTGCCGTAGCCATCGCTCCAATTGAAAACATCCGCAAAAGACGATTGCCTCGAGTGGAATCGGCACAGCATTCCTGTATGCTTTGACCTACATTCGTGTTCAGGGAGAACCGCATATGTCTGACTCCAAAGTTCAATGGTGCAATCGTCGAACCCGCGTGCGTCTCATCAGCTTGAGTTCTGTTTTACTCACGCTCTGTAATGTAACACGTCCAACGGTTGCATCAGCCGAGAGCGGCGCAATGTTGGCGGGTTTTGCACGCGAAAGTATAACTCCCAACGTCAACGATCCCAAGCAGCCCATCTGGATTGCAGGATTTGGACAAAAACGACAAGCCACCTCTGTTCACGACGATCTTTATGCCAGTGCAATTGCATTAAGTAACGGCGAAAAAAAAGGCGTGATGGTCGCGCTCGATGCCATCGGCTTCATGCACAATGATATTCTCGACGTTCGAAATGCGGTTCAAAAAGAGCTCGGACTGGATTTTGTGATTCTCTCGTCTACCCACAGCCACGAGGCGCCAGACCTCATTGGTATTTGGGGACCGAGCCTCACGAAGACAGGCGTAAATGCAAGATATCTTGCTTTAGTAAAAGAACAGACGATTCGCGCAATTCGGACGGCAATGGCCCGCTTAGAACCCGTGCGTATTCACCGCATGGAACTTTCCAACGTTGGAGCCGATGTCCTCGTCGATACACGCATGCCTCAGGTCTTCGACTCAAACGTTCGTGTTTTGCGCTTTAGCGGGGCAGAAAATCAACAAACGCTGGGAATGCTCGTAACTTGGTCAAATCATCCCGAGGTCCTCTGGAATGCCAATACAGCCATCACCTCGGATTTTGTTCATTATCTGCGCACTGGAATTGAAAAAGGACTGGCCTACGGCGATTCAATCAAGAAACAAGGAACCGGTGGGCAGGTCGTATATGTTAACGGCGCCGTTGGTGGACTCATGACGACACTCGACTCCACGCCCGTCTTCGACGCCGTTCTGAATGAAACTTTAGTCACTCCATCGTTCGATAAAGCACGTGCTGTGGGCTACCGCGTTTCGGAAGCGGTTCTCGACGGAATTTCAACAGGACTTGAAACTGAAGTCACCGCGACAACACTTAAATGGACTTCGAAATCGATTCTCCTGCCTGTCGACAATGTCAAATTCAGGCTTGCCGCAACACTCCGGATCATCGGCCGCAAATTTGAAGCTGGTTTCAAAACACGCAGTGAGGTCGGCCTTCTGCGTTTGGGTGATACATGGATTGGAACCGTTCCTGGCGAGCTGTATCCCGAAATCGCCAACGGAGGAGTTGAAGCTCCTACAGGAAACGATTTTAAACTCACAGCTCCCGTCGAAGTTCCACCACTTCGCTCTGCCATGAAAGGCAGCATGAATATGATTTTAGGGCTGACCAACGATCAAATCGGCTACATCGTTCCCCGCAGTCAATGGGATGTGAAGGCGCCCTTCACCTATGGCGAGTCTTCCGCACCCTACGGAGAAGAAAATTCTCTGGGGCCAAACACGGCTCCGATAATTCACAAAGCCATGATGGAAATTCTTAACAGCGCAGATTAAAATCCGGGTCCACGCAAAGAGAGGCGTGAACATAAACTTTGACTTGGACCCAAAAATGAAATCAAAAATTTTGTTTCAATGCGTTTGGCCTTGCAGCGCGGCTCTGCTGCTTCAAGGGTGCCTCACAACTTCGAAGACAGCGGTGACACCTGAGCCACTCAAACCTGCTCAGGTGCAAGTCTACCGATTCAAAAACCTCGACCCCGTTGGACGCGCCTATTTTCCGCGCGAGTTCCTTTACAACGAAGGGGGCTGGAGTGGAGCAAGCCGTGTTCAAACTTCACCCGGATCATTTGTCCGCAACGAGTTTTGGACAGTGAACGATCGTGGACTCAATCTTTATCTTGAAGAAAAAGATTCAACGAAAGAAGCAAAATTTAAGGATGGCGACCGCTATTTTCCAGTGCCGCGTCATCAACAGACACTGTTCAAAATTAAACTGAACGCAAACGGCCTAGCTGTCATCGTTGAACGTTTAGGGTTGCGAGAGAATGGACTTCCAACCAACGGTCTACCGTCAGCCCTTGAAAATTTGTCGACCGGTGAGCGCGGCTGGGAAATGAAAACCCCCGTCGGACCTTTCGCTCAGCTTTCAAATTCACTTCAAGGATACGATTTCGAAGGTGTGGCACAGGGGTTTGATGAAAACCGTCAGCGCGAATTTTGGTTTGTTGAAGAGTATGGACCTTCCCTTCTGCGCGCGGGAGCGTCCGGAAATATTCTCCGCCGTTGGAGCCCCGCCCGGAATTTTTCTGCTCAATCGCAGGCCCTCCCTTGGGTGCTGAGGCACCGCGCCGATAATCGAGGGTTTGAAGGTGTTGCTCTGTCGGGAACATACGTTCTTGCAGCGATGCAATCTCCGTTAAGCCCAACTGGTGGTGTTTCAGGTGAAAAAGGACACGGAAATCCCGACACTCCTTTGCATCGCATCATTCGCCTGAACCGCAAGACGGGGGCCATCGAACAATTTGCCTACGACCACACCCCCGCATCGGTGGCGGTAGGCAGCTCACATCAAGACGTTAAGATCGGCGACCTTGCACCCGTAGGCGACGCAGGCGATAAGTTTCTTGTTCTCGAGCACTCCGCCAAACGGCGACATATGGTGGTGGTCGAGGCCGTCATCAACAAAGACACAACTCGCCTTGAAGACAACGTAAAGTACGAGGCTGGCAAGACACCTTACAATCCTCTTCA
>CAYWSV010000063.1:7462-17265 GCA_964460155.1 uncultured Oligoflexia bacterium
GTTTTGGTCGACTTAGCACCGCTCATGAAAAATCTTGAGCTCCCGGAAAAAGCTGAAGGGATAAGCATTATCGACGAAAAGACTCTCCTTGTTGTCTTTGACAATGACCACTGCATCGAACCACTGCTGGCTAAAGCAGTTGCACCAAAAGAGTGCGAAAACTTGGCTGTGACCGTCACGTTTGCCGAATCCCTGTTGTCCTCTAAATAACCCACCGTTTTCGCCGGACTGGCTGTGTGACAAACAAAACGCGTTCTGTTATGCACCGGCAGTCTGGATAAGAGGTTTTCGGAATGAAAAAGGTCACCGTGTACTCAACACGCGCTTGCCCGTATTGCGTTGCAGCCAAAACTCTCCTGAATAATTTGCAGGTCGGCTTTGAAGAGGTCTTTTTGGACCATCAACCCGAGTTGTGGAGCAAGCTCAGTGCAGAAAACAACGGGTGGCGTACTGTGCCGATGATCTTTGTCGGCAATGAATTTCTTGGTGGCTACACCGACATCAAGGCTCTCCACGATGCCGGTCAGTTGCTCCCAAAAATCTACTCACCCTGTTGAGGAAACACACAATGCGATTTGCACAACGTTCCGCTCGCCTGCAAACGTTGTTCGTTCTTTCGCTGTGTCTCAGTTTTTCTTTCTCTGGCTGTATTTATCGGCTCGCCAATAAAGAGCTCGATTTATCGGCTCGGCCCCGCACTCTTTACATCAGTGCAGTTACAGATTCGACATCACGCGCAGGTCAGGCTCCCAAATTGATGACAGCCATTCGTCGCCTGATCACACAAAACCGAAATTTTATTCTGACCGATCTCAAAACCGCCCGCTGGGGACTCGAAATTCAAATCACCGACAGCGCGCGTTCAATCACACGTGTTGAAAAATGTGACCAAGGAAACGAAATCCTTGCGAGCGGCGCCGTCTCGTGCCCCAAAATTTCCGCAGCCGGAAATCTTCCCGACGTTTCAGCTGAAGAAGAAGTGGCGCTCTTGTCTGTGTCAGCTCGAGCCATCGACCTCCGCACCGGGGCAACACTTTTTCAACTCAATTTACCCAACCTGACCACAGGTGCTTATGCCATTGTCGGCGACGGAACAGTCAGGGCTTCACTGAGCAATGCACAGGATTTGCATGTTCTGCGCTACATGGAAAACAGTGAAAACGCCGTCGACTCACTCGCTGCAACTGCAGCTGCGCGCATTTATGAACAACTCATAGCTTTACCGCCTCCCTCACCGTCGCTCTAATCTGCAGGAGATTTACCGATGTTTGCTGAACGTGTCCGCCGTTTTGAGAGTCAATTAAAGACGATTGCCACTGCAGTCCGCTGTTTAGGAATGGATGCCGTACTCAAGGCAAAATCGGGACACGTCGGTTTACCTCTGGGTGGAGCAGATATCGGCACGTTTCTTTATTTTATAGCGATGCAGCATGCACCACAGGACTCCCAGTGGATCA
This sequence comes from uncultured Oligoflexia bacterium, assembly GCA_964460155.1. Lineage (GTDB taxonomy): Bacteria > Bdellovibrionota_B > Oligoflexia > Silvanigrellales > Silvanigrellaceae > RFOM01. The sequence continues at coordinate 8,920 of CAYWSV010000063.1, forward strand.
ACCGTGACCGATTCGTGCTTTCGGCAGGACACGGTTCCATGCTTCAATACGCACTTCTGCACTTGGCAGGCTATAAAGTCAGCCTTGATGACATTAAAAACTTCCGCCAGCTCAACAGCAAAACCCCAGGACATCCCGAATACGGACACACCGAGGGAATTGAGTGCACCACAGGTCCACTTGGACAAGGAATCGCAAACGCAGTGGGTCTGGCATTGGCCGAACGCATGCTCGCGGCACGCCTCAACACAGGTGGACACACTCCGGTTGACCACATGACCTACGTGCTTTTGGGCGATGGATGTTTGATGGAAGGAATTTCGAGCGAGGCTTGCAGTCTTGCAGGACACCTCAAGCTCGAAAAACTGGTAGCCTTTTATGATGCGAACAACATCACCATCGACGGCACAATCGACATCACCTTTACTGAAAATGTCGGTAAACGCTTTGAAGCTTTTGGTTGGCGTGTCATGCATGCAGACGCACACAATTTTGTAGGTCTGGGCGAAACCCTCGATGCAGCTCTGGCAGACAATAAACAATCCCCCCGTCCGACCATCGTGATTTGTAAAGGCATAGCCGGCAAGGGTTCACCAAAATGGGAAGGCAAGAACAAAATTCATGGCAACCCCATGAGCGCAGAAGATGTTGTTGATGCGAAAAAGAATTTGGGCCTCGCCAACACAGAACCGTTTTTTGTCGATCAAGCCGCTTATGCAGCAGCACAAACGTGTCTTTCTGATTTTGCCCACAAGAAACACGCTGAGTGGAATAAAAACACGGAAGTCATGACAGCAACCTTACAAAAAACGAACGCATCAGCTTTCGCTGCATGGAAGGCTCACACAGAAAACACACTTAATGTTGATGCTGCAGATGCTCTCTGGTCATCAATCGGTACCAAGATGGCCACCCGCGTTGCCAGCGGTAAAGCGCTTGTTGCCCTTGCCGAAGCCAACCCAGTGCTTGTTGGCGGAAGTGCCGACCTCGCCGGCAGCAACAACACAACGCTCCCGAATACATCTTTCGTTCAGGCGGGTGAATACAGCGGACGCAACATTCACTTTGGCGTGCGTGAACATGCGATGGCAGCCATTTGCAACGGCCTTGCTTTGCACGGCGGATTCCGTCCCTATTGTGCAACATTTGCTGTTTTTTCGGACTACATGCGTCCATCGATCCGCCTTGCAGCACTCATGAAAATTCCCACGATTTTTGTTTTGACCCACGACAGCTATGCGGTGGGTGAAGATGGACCAACGCATCAGCCCGTTGAACACGCAGCAAGTTTGCGCGTCATTCCCAATCTTGAAGTTCTGCGGCCTGCGGATGCACGCGAAACACTCATGGCATGGGAACTTGCGCTGTCGCACCAATCGACACCCACAGCCCTCTTGCTCACGCGTCAAGATGTTCCATCGCTCGATGATCATATCGCGTCGCCACGTACTCCTGAAACTGTGGTCGAGGGCTTGCGCACGGGTGCCTACATTTTGAAAGATTTTGATGCTCCTCAGAATGCGCAAAAACTCACTCTTGTCTCCTCTGGCTCGGAAGTCGCGGCAACACTCAAAGCGGCGCAGTGGCTGCAAGCCCAGAAATTTGAAAGCCTCGACAAGCAGGTTGTTGGATTGAACGTCCGTGTGGTGAGTTGTCCGGCTCCGCAGAAACTCGCTCGCAATCCGGTTGCACTCGCAAAACTCGTTCCTGAAAATGTCCCCACGGCGGCTGTTGAGGCTGGAGTGGCGCAAGGTTGGGCCGAGATTGTTGGACGCAGCGGAGCTATTTTCTGCATGAACGACTTTGGCGCGTCGGCACCGGCTGATGTGTTGACTCAAACCTTTGGCTTCACGAACGAAGCCATCGCTCAAAAGGCCCTCAATTATTTGAAGCTGCGTTTGTGTTAATTTTGCGAGCGAACGCAGAAATATTAAAAGTGAATAAAAATATTTAATCCAGTTATTCTGGAATGTTACCAAACAACTCTATCAAGCCCTAAGCGGATTCTCCCGATACCCCAGAGTCACTTTCTGTGCGGGGAATCCTTATGGTTAAGTTGTTGAACATCTTTCTTGGGATATCCGCTCTGGTCGGCCTGACCTCGTGTAAACAAGACCAAACGAGGGACTCTGGAGACTTATCAATCACGGCGCGTGGTCAGATTGCAGGGAAATGGCTGGGCACGTTGACGATCGGCGGAGACATTTCACCGCAAGCTTCAGAACTTTTGGCGAAGACTTTGAAGGGATTCTTTCTCAGCGAGAGAGGGGGAAGCTATACCTCAGCCTTTGATCTCTCCGACAAATCAGGTTGGAATCCAAGTAAGACCGACGTCATTGAAAAATTCTCGGCACTCCGTAAAAGCATTTCGGAATTCAAGGCAAAAAACCCATCCTCTCCGACAATGGTTGCTCTTGGAATTACAGGCCATGGAATCAGTCAGGATACATTTTCGCAGTTGAGTGAAGGGTTCGTTTTTGCCGTCAAGCAAGGGAAATCTTCGATCATTCCGGAGGAGTACTTCTCTGGTCGCGAGCTCGCGGAGATGATCTCCTCACTGGGTGCAGAGGAAGTTTTGGTATTCGTTCAAAGTTGCAACAGTGGTCGCCTCAGCAATGTGGATGTTATGAACAAATACGCGCTTACACTGGCAAACGAAACAGCACGCAGGAACACCAACATTGCCGTCATCACGCCCGTCAGTGAATTCATTTTTAGTCCTACAGAGGGAATCGAGCTCGCGTATCAAAAAGCATTCGAACGACTGGCGAAAGAAAATTCCGACGTTGTTACGTACGCGACGTTTAAAGACAAATTCGTCCGAGCAGTCTGTGAGGACGAACGTTATTATCCGCGCAGAGAAATTAAAAACTCAGCCGCAGTCAAAGCGTCGGTTGATTTATATGACGTTGACACTCTCATGGGTATTGACCCGCAATTTTATGAATCTATTGATCCAACTCTACCGCTGCTCTTGACCAACACAGGCATAAGCAAATACCGAAATGGTTCTCTGAAATTGCCGGCCAAACAGCCCCCTGTGACTCAAGTTCCCATCAGCGCCGAAACTCGTCAATTTTGCGAGTCTCAAATCGCAAAACGAGCCAAGACGTTCGCAAACTGGGAGACAATCCGTGAACAAAACCTAACCGAAGCCAAAGTCTGCTATTCAAAAGCCGACAAAGAGGCATGTCTAAAAGATTTACGGTCAAAACGAGAGAACGCGAGTTCTCAGCTGTACCCGGACCCTGCGACCGCGAACAGTGAGGCAAACGCATCTGCGACTCCTAAAACGGCCCCCACAAAGCCTCCTGTCCGCTAGTCAAGAATGAACACAACACTCCAAAATACCTCAATGAAAATTTAATCCTTCAGATTGGGCATTTTTTTACCGATTCCTCCTCAGGAACGGTAAATGAAAACAGACATTTTTAAAATAAAGAAGCTTCACTATTTTACATCAGTGTTCGCACTGACGGCCTTTTTAGTGATTGCATGCGGGAATAAAAATAATCAAAGCGCACCAATTTCAAATGTCGTAGCCCCTGTCGCAAAAATCGAAATTCCTTCGGGTGAACTCGTTGATCCTGAATGCGTGCGCATCTCCGAAACAGTAGGCAACCTATCGATTGCAGACAACGAACGACAAATCTCATTTATTCTTGATGAGGTGATCTCAACAAAGGACGTCGAAACTGCAGTGCTCTCGAATACGGGACAACTTTTAAGTAGTCGAAGACTCTGCACCTCCAAAGCTGAAAGCGTTCTACTGTCACTCCCCGCGGGAGCACAACGTGTATCTATCCTTGCCCGCGATCGTTCGTTAGGGCTGACTTTTTCACTCGAGAACATTCCGACAATTTCGGGCATGCGTTCAAATTATGGTCGCCTGCAGGGGCGTCGTTCGGCATCCTTCAATGGCAGCGTTGAACTGACACAGGGATCAAGTCTCACAGGCATCATTGAGGAATTGAATTGGCGGTTCGACATTGTAAATAGCAGTGTATGGTCGAGTGGTGCACTGCCACCAGGACAATGGTCGATTGGAATTCGGGACAGCACAGGCCGGACAGCCCGTTGGTCGAAAATGCTCTTGGGTGACAAGGACCTGTCGTTGGGTGGGCTGAATCTGTTGACCGAAGAACATCGTTTTTCTCCGCTATGGTCCGGCGTTCTAAATACAACATCCGCTACATTTCTCCTCAGCACTCAGCCCGCATTCAATGAAATGAGAATTTCTTCCGACCCTGCATTCATAAATTCATATTGGATGCCCATAAGGCAAATCTTCACTCTGCCAATTCAATCTTCCGGAAAATATAGAGTCTTTGCCCAATTTAGAGCCTCGGACGGAAATGAAAGCCCAATCTTGATGAGTGAGTTTACCGCTCAGGTTCTCAATTTGAGCAATCTTGCAGACGCCGTTGTCAGCAACCCGCTTGTGGGTGTGGAAGATCCACAAACAACTGTCGTGACCACGCCTCCACCCGGGGCTGTTGAACACAGCGTAACCGTCGACGTTGAAGATCTTCCGCGCAATTGGATGCCCGTTGCAACCCCACTCGTGGTCCAATTGAAAGCTAATCTGGAAGCTTGCGGACGACGCATTTTGTATATCAAATTTCGCGATTCTGCTGGGCGTGAATCTCCTAGTTTGCAGCGTAATCTTGATGTCCGGTGTTGGGAGAAAAGTCTTCCCACATCACCTCTTGCGGCCCGGTATGAACACGGCGCAACGGCCCTGACCCTTTCTACCGATCCTGATGCACAACGCGACGCTGTGTTGATTTGGGGCGGACGAAACACCAATCAAGTTTTTTCTGATGGTGCCATTTTAAAGAAGGTCGGTGATGCGTGGACGTGGCAGGCTTTGCCCTCGCCTCCAGCTGAGCTCACTCCGCGCACCAAACCCAATATCGTTGTTGGCAAAAATCACGTCCTCATCTTTGGTGGAGAAGAGCTGAATGGGCAACCCGCCACCGGTTGGGCGTTTTTCAATTTTCGAAACAATCAATGGATTTCGCAATCGACCACAGGCAATTCCTTTGGTGGCACTCCTCCGCCTGCGATAAAAAATGCAGCTGGAGGATACGTAAAAGTTACCAATACAGACCGAACGGAAGGTGCGTTTCTCATCGTCGGCGGCGAACTCAGCGATCAAACAATTTCAGACAAATGGTACACATTGGTTGAACCGAGCGGGGGATTCGGTACTCCTCGAAATTGGGAACAACACACACTTAAACGGGCCGTTTCCCGCGCTGGATACAATCAAGCAGCCTTGACCAGTTTGTTTTTTATTCACTCAGGTTTGTCGACTCCCTCGGGCGCACCCGGTTCATCTCAACCTGATGCATCGGGTTCGGCTCCCGAGCTCAGTGGAGATATTCAAGCGTTCGCTTTTTCATATAAAACAGCGACCAGCACTCATGAATTTCATAACTATCAATTCAAGTCCCATGACTCACGCACAGGCGCGTTGAATGGACAGCTTATGATTTTGTCTCGCCCAGAAGCAGGTGAGAAACAATGGGATGAGGCTATCGAGCTCCACAAAATCTGCGTTTACGGGGGACAAACCTACACCGACGAACTTCCAAACATGTCGCTGCCCGAAGGTTTTGGACTTCGTGTCGGTGACGCTTATTTCTTCGCACCTATTGGACGTATTGGTATTTGCTTTCAACCCACAGGTGCCGTGTCTTCTGGAACCGAGATTGGCTACCTCAAAAACTACTACTTGCAGATGTCGGGTGCACCCAGCGCGCGTCGACTTTTACGCACATCAGCTGTTGCAGTTTCGAGTGCAACTTATTCGGGAGGATTATTTTTTTGGTCTGGTCTTGCTGTCACTGGTGGCGAATATCTCTCAGATGGAGCGATGTATTATTCGAGCCACGATAAGTGGGTACCCATCTCTCATTTTGAGGCACCTGCACCAAGAAACATGCATTCTGCTGTTTACATGGTCGGCCAAAAAAGGATTCTGATTTGGGGTGGACTTACCGCACAAGGGCCATCGGCGGAGGGAGCATTTTATGTTATTCCCTAAACCGTCGTGGTTGATTTTGAGCATCGGCATGAGCTCTCTTGCCGGCTGTTCAAGCGATAAAAAAGATACCATTCAGGGTTCATCAACTGAGGTGTCTAAACTTCCAAGCGAAGCTCAATTGGGTTCGATGAACCTGAACAAATCCCGTGGTCATATTCTCTTTAAGGTTTCTCTGACGCCCGAGCAGAAACTCACGGCCATCAGTTCCGAACAACCGGAAGCCAAACTTTCGCCCATCGACAAAGGAACGTTCGCACTGATTGATCTTGTTCCTCAAAAACACACGCTGGTCGCGACTCTCGAGACAGGTTCAACGCAGTCGTTTGCCGTTCTTAGAGACGTTGTTGTTGAAGCGGGACAGTTTATCGATCTCGGAGTCATTCCCTTTGAAAAATCAGGACAGCTTCGTGGTCGAGTGTTAAATTCGTCTGACTCGACTCCTCTCGCAGAGGCTTTTGTCGAAATTCCACAGCTCAATGTGCAGACTCAAACAAATGCAACGGGCGAGTTTTCATTCGCAAACCTGCCCCATGGACAATGGACAATGTCATTAAAAAAATCGGGACTTGGACGAGTATCAGGAATTGACGTTAAAATTAAGAGTTCTCGCCAAACGGATTTAGGTGATTTTTGGTTAGGTGAATCGATCCGCTCGGATCTCCACGCCGAGGTGACTAACGCCATTGGTGGTCTGGTTTCAGAGTCGAAAGCCATTCTCAAATTGCATTTACCACCAACAGCAAGATCGTTCGTTGTGAAAACACGCTCAGACAATACACTGGTCGAACACGGCCCAGTGCGCTCGATTGTTGAAGTCAAATTGCCCGAAACGGGAACCAATGAGCTTAGAATTTTCGTTTATGATGCTCGAAGCCGTCTTCTTGGAGTTTTGTCGGCCGAGGTTGAATTTGATCCCTTCGCATCGAATGGAAAAAGATTTCAACCCGGCGTGCGCGTCACCGAAAGAGTGGTTGTCTCACCGTCGCGCACGGTCAACATCTCACTTGAAAATATTCCAAATCAAGCTGCCCATGTCCGCATTGGTTTAGATAATAATCTAGGTGCATGGACAACACCCGCTGCAAACATGAGTATCGACATTCCGAAAACTAATACATCTTGTGGCCAGCGCGAATTGAACGTTCAGTATCAAACTGCAGCTGGTGAACTCAGTGCCATCACACGTATGCCTGTGACTCTGAGTTGCTGGAAACGAATTCCTCACCGGAGCATGGTTGATAAAATCGTCGGCATCGATAACGCCGCGGTCTGGACAGGGACGCATGCGTTTGCGTGGTCTGGAAAACAATTTAAAACCACAGAACGCACTTTATACTTCGCTGGTCACAACTCGGCAGAGAATCAACTTCAGCTCGATGCACTTCAAGAATATACATACCTCGATGGTGGTTACGTCTACAAACCCAAATTTAATGCCACGACACAAGATCTCGACCGGGCTGAGATGGAAACGATTGTGACCGACAACGCGCCCCGAGCTCGAGCACTTGCAGGCGTGGGAGGCTCCGGAAATTGGGTTGCCATTTATGGCGGCGAGTACGATGGGACTCCACTTGCAGAGGGTGGCATATTCGACATTGCGAAAAACGGATGGTTTGCAATGACAGCTGAAGGGTCGCCCTCACCCAGAATTAAGCCCTCTGTGTTTTTTATTTCCCCCAAGAAGGTTCTTGTTTGGGGCGGACGAAGTAAGACAAACCTCGGATACGATATTCCACTCAATGACGGAGCGATTTACGATCTTGAACGCCACATCTGGACGCCCGTCAATCCTGTGGGAGCCCCTTCAGCGCGTTTGAATCACGTGGGAGTTTGGACAGGCAGCGAATTCGTCGTTCTCGGAGGACAACTTGCTGGTGGAGGCGAGGTCTATAGCGGTGCACGTTTCAACCCTTCGACCAATGCTTGGACAGCCACCACAACACTGACCTCTCCGGTGACTTTCACTTCTGCTTTACACAACGGCGACGACATCATTCTCTATGGGAGAGACAATCTCGTTGTTCTATTCTCGCTCAGTCAAAACAGACAAATTCAAAGCACCCAGTTCAACCTTGGTGGATGGAACGTCAATCCAACTTTGGTGCTTGATGGCGATGGCTCTGGCGCGCCGGGAAGTTACCTCTACGTCTTTGGCGGACGCGCGACTTTTAGCGGAACCGATCCATCAGGAAATCTTGTGCGCATGACCTACAGACCCGGTGTGATCGAAACATCAGGAAACGTTTTTGGTGGTATTTTTGCAACTGGTTTACTCCCCACCCTGAACGGAA
>CAYWSV010000064.1:0-9878 GCA_964460155.1 uncultured Oligoflexia bacterium
CTACCTACTGATAATTACAGGAGATGATGTAATTGTGATGTAGCCTTTCATTGAATGAGGTTGAGTGTTTGTTCTCCTGCATTGTTATGCTGCATCTAACATAATGACATCACAAGCAGGGAGAATTGGACACCTAAAGTTCACCAATGATCATAAAAAATATTACATTCCCATGGAATCATCATTCCTGAAGGTCATAAAACCAAAAATGTATCACATATGGTTCTATCAATCTAAGTCCCTCTGCTCAGGTCCCTTGCATGATGCATTCTTTGATCCCTGAGTGTGTACTTCCCATCAATGTTTGCAACACAAGTATTTAACTTTTAGATGCCAATTGTTGAGGACAGCAACATCTACATCTCACCCCTCTTGTTTCTTATCTTTCCACGCACCACCTGTTTGGTTGGTTGAGGCTTTCAGCGAAAAGCTGTAGCCGGTGTCGGGATCAATGGCGATCACCGAGCGCGATGCAGTCAGATATCCATTGAAGTGTTCATAGGCCGTAGGCGCTTTGCCTGTTTTCTTTTGGATGAAAGCTTCAACGTCCTTGAACCACTTTGTGTCTTCAGGTTGAACAATCCAGCGCACGAACTTCTTGCCGTCTTTTTCGATAAAGAAGGCTTTTTGCACTTCTTTTGGAGTTGTTTCCGCAACGTCACTTTCGATTAGCTCAGCAGGAATTTCGTAGTTCTTTAATTTCAAAAGCGTCGACGGACGCGAAGTCGCGCCATTCGCCTCGGCTTCCCATTTTGCAAGCTGACGGACGCATTCATTTCCCTGAACCTTGTCCGCTTCGCTGACTTTTTTGCTGTCGACGTTGAAATCGCGGCTTTTGCAGCCGGTGCCAATGGTTACAAGTGCTGGAAGCATAAACATATAAAAACGCATTCCCGATCCTCCCTTGAACTGAACAAGATCTGCAGATTGATTTAAACAGAACCGTGGGGAGAAGGGGCGGCAGGTTGAGTGAGAGTTGCCACTCAACCGTGAATCTAGGCAATAATTACAGTGTTACCTTGCGCTCCACCATGACAACGCATTAGGAAGTTCATCCGTCGGCTGTTGCTTTTCAGCCGCATTGGGCCAGCGTGATTGGGCCAACACAAGAAGTCTTTGAACAGCCTCGGCTGCGGCCGTTTCAGGCGCTTTGGATTTTTCCAAATTCTGACGGAGTTCGTCGACAAGGTCTTCAATTTTGAGCTCAGGCCATTCCTTGCTCAGTGTGCGATCGGGATTCAAACAAAAAATTCTCTCGCGCACATTAAAGAATAGAAGCAGTGCATTTCGTTCTCGTGTTCGGGCAAGTCCCAAATCATTGAAACACAATTCAGCTTGTTGACGAACGGCGATTTCCTTTTCGCCTTTTCTTGCCAAAAAGCGAAACAGCCACAAACTTTTAAGTTTGCCCAAGGGAATGAACAGAAACATCAGCACAAGCAATCCAAAGGCCCACGCAGGAACGGGCAGCCAGAATGCTTCTGAAATGAGTTCTGCGGTAAGAGCGAGAAGCGCAACCATCCGTGCCGCTGCAAACGGCACAACCGCCGGCGCGTCTGTGAAGGCGACGACAATTTCAAATGGATATTGCTTTTCGATGCGAGCAATAAGCGTTTCTATGCGCTCTTGCTCACTTTTTGAAATCCAATTTTGGAGCTTGTTCGAGTGATTTGGCATCTTTGTCAGCTCCCCATTGAGGCAGCGGTTTATAATGGTAAATCATGGAATTGGTCAGGTTTGTCGGAAAAACCGTCACTTGATTGTTAAATTCGAGAATAGCCGCAATTGTCCGTTGGCGCGCAACAGTAATGCGGTTTTCGGTGCCCTCGAGCTGAACTTGCAAGTCGCGAAAATTCTCCATCGATTTGAGCTGCGGATAGTTTTCACTCACGGCCATGAGCCGTGCGAGGGCGCTGCCCAATTCGCTCTGTGCGCGCTGAAACTTTTGCAGCGAGTCGGCATCGCTCAAGTTCACCTGCATTTGTGTCGCTTTAGCGCGCGCATTCATGACTGCTTCAAGGGTCTCTTTCTCTTGTGCAGCAGCGCCTTTCACAATCTCAACCAAATTGGGAATCAGATCAGCTCGGCGCTGGTACTGATTGAGCACTTCGGCCTGTGCGGCATCAACTGCATTTTTGGAACGCGGAATACTTTGAATTCCGCAGCCCGACACAGCTGGTATAAGCGCTAAACTTAAATATGTGACCAAAGTTGTAAACGTTCTTGATTTTTTCATTCAATGCTCTCCGAACAAATCATCTCGTTCAAACATAAAAGATATAATTCACCAGCCACCACTCGCGCCACCACCCGAGAATCCGCCACCACCGCCAGACCATCCGCCACCGCCTCCGCCGCCAGTCCATCCGCCACCGCCCCATCCTCTGTGCGGGAGCCCGCCTCGGCGTGCGTATGACGCAGCTCGCGAAACGCGATTAAGGACCAAAAAAACAACGAGAAACAAAAAGAAAAAACCCAAACGACCCATGTTATTGCTGTTGCGCTGGCGGTTGTCTTTTAATTCTTTCGCTGCCTGCGAGTCGTTGGGCAAAGTCAGCTTGGCAATTTCTGAGATGACCTGCATCACACCGTCAGCAGGGGCAGAGCGTCTAAGCGCAGGAACGAGAATTTGCCGGAGCATGCGTCCAGCAAGTGCATCGGGAATAGTGCCTTCGAGCCCTCGACCCACCTCAAGGCGAAAGCGTTTTTCTTGCCGCGCAATTGTCAGCAATAGGCCGTCGTCTTTTCCTGACCGTCCAAGATCCCACGACTCTACGGCGCGCAGTGACAAACTCTCGATAGGTTCACCCTCGAGTGTTTTGAGAGTCCACACCTGAAGTTGAGGACCACCAGCATCATACAGAGTTCGAATCTTGCGAATCAGCACCGCTTCTTCAGACGAGCGAAAGAAGTCACCCTCATCAATGACGGGTGACGATAAAACCGGAAGTTCCACTTCGGCCAAAGCGCTTGGTGCAAAAACCAAAACGCCGCCGAACATCAATGCGAAGCCGGCAGTCTTGAGCAGACGGCGTCCGAATGCGCAAAGAAACATCGGGAGCAACCTCACTTCGGTGCGGTTTGACTCCACGATGTAATCACAGGTTTGTTGACGTTGCCAGCGGCGTCGTAGCCTCTGACGCAAAGAGTAAATTTGATCGTCTGACCGGCCGCAACCGAACTTGTCAGGGTCAATGGTTCTTTAAGCGCCATTTTGGCCGAGTATCCCGTGGTCGGGCAGGTCGTAGTTTGAACCAACACGAAATCATAAGCACTGGCCGGATCCTTCAAGTCTTCGGAACCGACGGCGATTTTAACGCTGGCTGATGCTGTGTTGATACTTGCCGCTGGCACGTTCGCCAACTTGATTTTGGTTGGTACGGTGTCTCGAATCCAAGACAGCATAGAAGCATCATCAATCGGCTGCTCCTCTTTGCCATCTTTGCTTACAGCAAGAACGCAAATTGTGCGCGGTCCGTCGGGCTCTGTGCTTGGGATTGAAATTGTAACATTCAGTGGTGTCTTTGCGCTTGTGACGAGGTGGTTCGGTGTTTTGGGATAAATCGATGGATCTTTTCCGCACCCCGCTTCGTTGCGTAACACAATTTTATATCCCATGAAGTCGGGATCATTGGGCAGTTCGATGCGCAACGACCTAACGTTGCTTGCCGAGTTCGCTGGAATGTCTGGTATGAACTTCGGATTCGCAAAAGGTCGTGAATCGAAGGTCCAACTGACACTTTTTACTGCTGAATTGTTTTTTGAAGCGTCCTGAGAAAAAGAACAGAAAAGAAGTGTTGATTTGTTGTTTGCAGCAGTGAGTTCCTTTTCAAGGGAGAATGCAAGAGCTCCCGATGCATTGAGATTGCGTTCTGTGTACATTTTTAGAATTTCTGGGTCCTTGAGGTCCTTGGGACATTCGGTGCGGCCGAGAAGAATCCCTGTCGTGAAAATTTTCACGGCATCGCTTGTGGCGTTGTACTTATTTTTAATATCCTCCGGTTTTGCCCTGACAACGATATCGAATTTTTTGTCATTCGAAATGCCTTGAGGAAGTCCCGAGATGTCGTGCTCGGGTGCTGTTCCGTCGCGGAACCACTCAAAGCGTGAAGGAACTTTTTGATCTGCGATTAATTCATTCGTCTCTGAGTATTGGCTCGCTAAAACGCACAACGTATGTTTGCTGGCCATCGGTTCGAGATTGGAAATAGTGATGGGCGAGCCTGCCTTCTCAGGAAGGTCTGTGTACCCCTGTGTGTCGCACTCAATGCTGCCCTTGATATGCTTGTATTTGAATTTGAACTTTTGTTTGTCTTGTTTCGCACTGACGTTCGTGCCCGGGACTCGTGACAGTGTTGCGTTGCGCGCATCAACATTTCTAAGTTGCGGAATATTGTTGAGTATATCTGCTGATGCGGGAAGAGTCGCAACTACGTCTTCTTTTTGCCAGACGAGAGTCGAGAGAGCTTTTGATTTTGTGCCCGCAGAATTTTCGAGCATGAGGCAAAGGCGATGAAGTCCCCGTTCTTTTCTGTTTGAAATTTCTATTTCTCGCAGTGATTGTTTTCCGTAGTCAATAGGCTGAATTCCCGTGAATACGCATTCGTCCTTGATTTTTGCTTTGGAATCGAGTTTCTCTATTTTGATGTATATTTTTGAAGTCGCCGGATTGAACTCCCCAGACGCGATTGTGGACGCTACCGGCGTGATTTTTACCTTGAACGAATCATTGACTATTGGGTTCGCTGGTATTCCAGTGACACCTGTTTCATTGATAAGGACCCCACTGCTGTCGACGTTGAAAGCAAACGTGTTCATGTAACTGCGTTTGGTGTTGTTTGCGCCGTGCTTAAATGACTTTATGCACAGCCAGCGCAGAACTCTTTTGGTCGTTGCGTTTAGCCCCTCTTTCAGTACGTCTGACGATAAAGTGACACTCGCTTCGTTAGATTTATCAAATTGGGCCGCAGCGTTAAAATCAGAGTCTTTGAGTTCGTAGCAGCTCTTTTGGCCCATGGACAAAGCGTAGCTGTATTCGGTGGCAAGATTCAGAGAGCTGAGAGTTAATTTGAGTGGTTCAGTGTTGACGATTGAAGGAAGATTCGCCCCCGACTCAAGAGTGAGGCTCACGGCAGGAAGCATAGCGTCTTGCTTGAAAGTGAAGACGTTTGGAAAAGGTTGGACCATCTTCGCTCGAGAGATTCCAAGCAGACAAACGGTGTATTGCCCGTCGTTCATCATTCGTTGGCTGATGGGTTCCGCGACAGGCAGTTCTGCCGAATAGCCGTCTTCTCCGCAGTCTTTGGGTTCAAGTGAGCCAAGTACGATTTTGTATCTGTATTTTTCCGCATTTTGTGCCTGCACAGGAGTTTCAAAATCCGCCCCGTAGTTGATAAGTCCCGGTTGTGGAGTAACCGTCACGCTCGGTAATGAAGTGTCAATCTCCCACGCGTATGACTTCACGGGGCTTTGCGCACCGTTGGCTCCAACGCCTTTCACGCAGAGAAGATATTTACCCGATTCAAGTTGTTTCTGAATAGGTTGGTCTGCCGGCTTTACGTCCGAGAGAACCGCATCGCTGCAGGATTCCTTTTGTGTGATGTCGAAAATATATCCGGTCAGGTCGCGGCCGACGATTTGGATGCTCACATCCTGTGCGGATCCCAGAATGGGTGGGAGATTGTTAAATTCGAATTCGAGTGTGGTTTGCTTTTGGTTCCCTGTTGAATTTTGATTTGCGTCTGAGCTTCGCTTCGCCTCTGTTCTCTGAAAATTCGTTACATGGACGGGGTCTTGTTTGGGGAGATTTTCACAGCTTACGAGCGCGAGTATCGATGTTGGGAGAACAAAGGTGAGCCATGACGTTGTGTTAGCTCGTCGCATGATGACCTCCCAAATATACTTTGGAGATAGATCGGAATTTGCCTCTCAATATCTGAGATTTTTTTGATTATTTGTTGTAGTTACATTGTGTTGGAGGCTTATTGTGTTTTGAAACGTGTTCGGTTTTGAGGCTTAAATTCCGAGCTCCCGACGTATCCTTTCCGGTAAAACGGTGTTACAAGCCCGAAAACGTTGGGAGAGTCTGAAAAATGCTGAAGAGTCAAAACGAAAAAGTGAGTTATATCATCGGCCTCGACATTGGTCGTAATCTTGCTGGTCAGGGCATTGAAGTCGAGGTCCAATCTTTGGCTCTTGGTATTGCCGATGCGATTGGCGACGTGGATTCCAAATTGACCGAGTCCGAAATGCAGGCTGTGATGACAGCATTCCAAACTGAGATGGAAGCAAAACAAGAGCGTATTCAGTCGGCACAATCATCCAAAAATATCGACGAAGGCAAAGCCTTCCTTGAACTCAATCGCATGAAAGACGGTGTTGTTGCTTTGTCTTCGGGTCTTCAATACCGCGAAATCAAGGTAGGAAGCGGTCGTTCTCCGAAAGCCACCGACAAAGTCACGACCCACTACAAGGGTACACTGCTCGATGGCACTGTTTTCGATAGTTCATACGATCGCGGCGAGCCTGCAACGTTTCCTGTCAACGGAGTAATTGCTGGATGGACTGAAGCGCTTCAGCTCATGAAAGAAGGCGCCGTTTGGGAACTCTTCATTCCTGCAAACCTTGCTTACGGCGCGCGCGGTGCTGGCGGAAAGATCGGCCCACATGCAACGCTGGTGTTTACAGTTGAGCTGCTCAACGTTCACTGATCACGCGTTCGTTTACTGAGATTCTGCCGGAGCACAGACTTTGAAGCCAAAGCGTGCTCCGGCTTTCATTTTCTCGCCCGTTTTTCGACCGTGGGCATCGAGTTTTTTCGCATCGGCAATCAGTTGATTTAAAGGTTTTCGGAGGCGGGCTCCGAGTTTTGTCATCTGGTATGCATAGCCCATACTGAATGCTTCATTTTCGGTAAGAGCAGCTGAACGACCGAGTTGTGCCATGCGGCAACCCAAGTGAAGACCTGCGTACGCTTTATACGTTTGAGTTTCTCCATCGGCGACACCGGGAAGAGTGGCCATGCCCGTGCGTGTCGAAAACAACAGTGCCAAAAAGTCTTTGCTGTAGTCTATTCCGTTCTGTGGCGGAAAAGTTGCGTACTGAGTCAGCGCTGGAAAAACGCGTGCATACTCATCCATACGTTTTTCAAAAAGTAGATTGGCTTTGAGTCTGTCGGCCTGAACGGCGTTGTCATCGAGCCCAAGAAAACCTGCAAGGAGTGCGATTCGTGGATTCCGATTGATCAGTTTGCTGGGAAGCGTTCTGTCGAGAATCTGAAAAAAATCAACTTCCGGTTGTTGGGCAATTTCGCTCGCAATCGTGTGCACAGCCTCAGGGATGAGCGCAAGCAGTTCTTTATCTTGAGCCAAGGCAAAGGCTGAATCAATGTCGGCAGCCATGCAAAAAGGACCATAAAGTTCGTTGTCACTGCGGCAATAAGGCCTCAGGATATTCACCGAGTCTTTGACAAAGCCGTTTGGAAGCTTCGCAACTAATTTGCTCACCGAGTCCATTGCTGAGTTTGCACTTGTCACGGGTTCGTTCAAACTTCGAATTTTTGAGGACTCTTTGCAATCAAGTTCGAGTGCAGTTTCAAAGTCTGCAGGATTCAAACCCGCTGAAGGCCAAACGCGTTGAAGGGCGTTAAATGACGTCTGAGCGCATTGAGACAAACGCGCAAATGCCCGACTTGTATTTGTCTGGGGAGCAACCTTACAGGAGCTAAAAATAAGGGTTGCGGGTATGAGTAACAATGCATTGAATTTCATTCAGTATCCTTCAACACAAGAGCATGAAGTTTAGAAAAATTTGCCGTTCATGCGCACGAGTGGAAAAGAAAAGTCTTTGAGCCATGTTCCGAACATTTGCTTCATGAGTTTGGTTTTCCAGTTTTGCGGACGCTCGGATTTTATAAGGTAAACGTCGGCATCCTTTGCAAGTGACATGAGCAAATCATCGCTGGTTTTGATTTCATCGATGAGTCCAACATCTAAAGCATGGGTCCCCAACCAAATTTCACCGGTTGCGACTGTGTTAATGTTGATTTGCGGCCTAAATCGCAACACGTGATTTTTAAAGAGGCCGTGAATGACGTCGAGGTTTTGTTGGCTCTTTGCCTTTTTTGCCTCATTGAGCTCACCAAACATGGTGACTGTTCGTTTGTACTCACCTGCAGTCTGTTCCAAATAATCGACGTCATGTTTCTTGAGTAGTTTATTGAAATTGGGAGTCGCCGAGAGAACCCCAATCGAGCCGATAATCGAAAAGGGTGCTGCAACTATTTTATTTGCGACACAGGCCATCATGTATCCGCCGCTGGCAGCAACTTTGTCGACGCAAACCGTGAGGCGGATTTTGTTATCGGTCAATCGAGCAAGCTGCGATGCAGCAAGACCATAACCGTGAACCACTCCACCAGGACTCTCGAGCCTGACGACCACCTCATCTCGAGGTTGAACAATTGCAATAAGCGCAGAAACGACATCGCGCAGCCCCGAGCATTCAGTGGCTGTGATGTCGCCCTCAAAATCCAACACGAAGACTTTTCGTTTATCCACGGGAGTGTCGGATTTCTCTTTTTCTTCCTTACGCCTTTGCTTCATGAGGGCATTGAGTTGTTTGGGTGGAAGAATTGCGCTGCGGATTTGGTCCTCATGAACTCTCCATAACTCATTGAGATGTTCGACCGTGAAGCCGGTTTTTTCTTCCCTGCGTGAACGCTTAAAGTAGATGAGCAGCAGACCGAGGAGAATGAGCAGAAACAAAATAACAACGGCACTCGATACGCCAAATTGAATCCAATCAGAGAAGCTCTGCATAATTTGATTATCCTTCGTGTTGCTCACGGGCTCTATTATACCTCGTGAGTGAGGTGGGTAAAAATTACACCGTCGAAATCAATATGAGCATCTTTGGCATTCTGCCAGTCGGCCAGTTTTGAGAGGATGGGTCTACCTTGAACATGCGTCAGGTGAGGAGGGCTCCATGTCTCAGATCCGTTTTCTGCCTCTGCTTGCAGTTGGTTTGTTGGGATGTGGCGGAGCTCGTTCTGCAGATGACGCTTCTCGGACGGACCTTGGAGTTCAAACGGCCGGAACTCCATCGACAGATGATTCGATTCGTTCTTCTGGAGATTCTGCTTCAACAACATCGTCATCCTCAGCATCATCCGGATCCGGGCCAACTTCGTCGGCAACCACAGACAACGGACGAAAGACGGTCAATGATGTGCCCAAACCTTCTCAAGACAAAACTTCGGGACTAATTGCGGCTGCGCTGTCATTTACTTTGCCTGCTCGGCCTTTGGAAACGCCAAACAAGAGTCTTTGGGCAACGTATTATTACACACCCCGGTTTAATCATCTGCCCGATGGTTTCGAGCTCTTAGACCTCAACGGATTGCCGCTTGGACCGCGCCTTTCACATAGGCAATGGTGTGATGCGGCAATGGAAGGAAGTGTTCAGGTTTTTTTCCAAGGCGAATGGAAGACCTACAATTATTCGGGAACTTCGGGCGTTTCGCAGGTCGATTGCTCGCGTTACTTTAAACATCCCGTTGGTCGCACCCGCTTTAAGGTTGCACGTGGACCCTTTGGCGACGGTGTGCGTAATTTCATTTTATCTCCTTACAGAACGGTCGCGGTTGATCCCGACGTCATTCCCTACGGTACCGTGATTTACATCGAATCTGCGCGCGGTTTACCGTTCACACTGCCCGATGGCAGTCGCCGCATCCACGATGGGTATTTTTTCGCGGGTGATACGGGTGGTCTGATTCATGGAAACCACATTGATGTCTACATCGGCATTGACTCTTCGAGTCCCTTTTCATGGATCACCAGCAACCCAAATTCGAGCATTCAATATCAAGTCGTTCC
>CAYWSV010000064.1:9978-17255 GCA_964460155.1 uncultured Oligoflexia bacterium
GCCGCCTGCGGCCGCGCAAGAATGTTTTATCTATCGACCCGGCCAATGGAAGCAGGACCTCTATACGTTGCCTCTTGGCGCGGCGATCGTCACAGCTATCAGTCAAATTGATCCTCCTTCCTCGCCGCGTTGGCCGTTTGAGAAAGAAATGGCAAATGAAGTGCGTAATCCATCGCGGCAGCCCGGTCTTTTTGCCGGAGCACTCGCAGGTGCCTCGCTGATTCCTTTGATGACCAGTATTTCAAACGAGAATTCAGCATTTTCGATTCCACTTCACCTACGTGGCCTTATGCATACGCATTTGTGGACTGAGTTTTTTACCTCGAGCGCAAAGGTTTATTTTGGACGAAAAAGACCTTTTTTTGATACGGTCGAGCGGCGTGGAGAGTCTCGTCGCGACGATCGTTTGTCTTTTTTCAGCGGTCATGCATCTCATGCGTTCGCGTTCGCGACCTATGCTTCACAACTCGCGCTGCACGAACTGAAGTCCTCGAAAGTCTCTTGGTCCTATGTGTTTTTATTGAATGCGAGTGCTGCTTGGGTGGCTTCTTCGCGGGCTGTCGACAA
This sequence comes from uncultured Oligoflexia bacterium, assembly GCA_964460155.1. GTDB lineage: Bacteria > Bdellovibrionota_B > Oligoflexia > Silvanigrellales > Silvanigrellaceae > RFOM01. Next base: position 10,546 of record CAYWSV010000064.1, read on the forward strand.
ACAGCACAATTGGTCGGATGTCTTGACCGGTGCCGCGGTGGGCACTGCTGTTGGATATCTGACCTTTGATCGTGTTGTCAGGGTGAATGGCAGTCCGCTTCAGGTGTCGGTTGCACCAAGAAAAGTGACCTTGAGTTTAGAACTGAGCCCTCACTGAAGTCCAAACCGTGCCTTTTGTTTTGTTGACGTCCAATACGCCGGAAGACAAGCGTTTTGCCATGAATGAATATTTGGGTGTTGATGAATACTCAACGGCACTGCCAATCTGAAGAGTGAAGTGTGCGGAAGGGACCTCTAACGCAACACTCAATTGAGCCTCGTTACCCCCTCCTTGTTTTGAAAACCTTTCATCTTCAGAGCCGTTATGAAAGCGGGAGGTTGTGCGCGAGCCCCAAGCAAGTACGAGGCTCTCAGCGTTCTCGATTGTGTCGACGATTGGGAATTTTGTTTGAACTGCAATTCGATAGTCGTTAAACGAGTGAGGCAGTGTCGTATCGACCGAGCCGATCGTGAATTCTCCTAAAGTGTCGTCGATAAGGGTGGCACGCTTTTGTGGACCCTGATTTAAAAGTTGAAATAGAGCCTCGGTGTGAACCTTACGTGCAGATGTACGCAGTGTGATTTCTGCTTCGTGAGTGTGCGCTGCACGCAATGAATTCTCAATCAAACCGTTTTCTTTTTGGATAGGAATAATTGAAATCTTGTTGCGCTCACCTCGATAGAACAACGACATTTTTGTTGATCCGTAGTCTTGACCGAACGAAAAACCTGCAACCTGAGGAGCACCCCCATACACACTCCAGTGCACTGTTTCACCCTTGGAGTGAAATTGTATTCCGTCGGTCGTTGGTTCTGGACGCATAAACATTCTTGTCATCTCATTGAGTCCCAACACCTGAGAGCGCAGCAAAATTCGGCCGAGTGAAATTGAGCTCGTGTTGGTGTTGCGGGTAAGTGCTGCCTCTTTCACTTTTATGTTTAGATATGTCTGTGGATCTCCCGAATGCAGAGCTGACATCTGCAACTGTAAGCCTGCACTCCAGACACTCTCTTTTTTTGTTGAATGCGAGAGTTCCGCAGCAGGAATGAATGTGAGTATTTTTGATTGTTCGCTGTCGGCAAGAATGGAAACAAGTTGAAGTTCGGTCTGGGCTTGGGCGGAAAGGGGAAGAATTCCCAGAACGAGCGTTAGTCGAGTTGAACTCAAATTATTCAATGAAGCACCTAAAGAGGCTGAGCGCATAAACGCGTTGGTCAATTGGGACTGCAGCCTAAATCCTTAAACCCCTCAACTGCAAATTGGATCTGATCACTTTCGACGGAAAACTCGAAATCATTCCAGTCCACCGGAGGGTCGATTTTTCCTTTCACAGGATCCGCATAACCATTCAGAATGTTCGTGCAGGGTTGGTTGGGGACACCCGTGATTGGTTCAATGCTGATTTTTGCCTCTTTGTTTTTGAGGCAAACGAGGTACGCATCGTTCCAGTATGCGTTGTTGGTGTCCTCAAAACGAATATTTACTCCTGAGATGCTGCCATTTTCAGATTTCTTTTGGTCGGCCTTGAAAAACACTAGGTCCTTCTCGGATGCGGAGCTGCGCTGATACGACTCACTCTTGTTAGGTGGTTTATCAAAGGTAACGTCCGCTTTCAGCTGCAAAACGTTGCAGTAACCCTTTTTGGTATCGATAACGATCTCTTTGGCGATGTCGTTGCAGTTCATGCTTATCCAGTCGGTTTTGACGAGGCCTGCAACTTTTAGCGAGAAAACAGTTTTTCGGTACTCATCTTTATCGCAGCGAGCTTTTGTTAAGCGGATGGTGGCTTTGGTGTCGGGTACGCCGTCACCAATTCCTTTTTTGAGTGGCTCGATGGTTGCCGTCGCAACGGCAACGGGGACGACGCGGTCTGAGATGACTGTCTTTTTGCAGCCCACAAGGGCGACACAGCCGAGGAGAATAGACCACCCAAGACGCTGGCTCATCGCTCAGCCCTCCAAAGACCCATGGATTCAGACACTGTGATTCACCGCGATCTTACGGTTTTCCTTTTTGCCAAGGATGCGGGAAAATCTGCAGATCTGCAGTCTATTCTACGCCCAAACCATGCGGTCGGATGAGGCATTTTTTTACCGCTTTTGAGTCAGGCAAATGACTCAAATCCCCAGCACAACAGAAGTCTTTGCGAAATATTAAATATTTTCATCACCGATGCCGAACCTGCCCCTAAGGGAAGAGAACGATAACGTGAGTTGCTCGAAGGCCTTTTTGAGGGGGAAAGCATGCTGAGACATTGGGGGCGATTGTGGTCTGGTCAACGCGGCTCGGCAATGACGACGAGTTTGATGATGGCCACAGCGCTGACTTTGGTCTCTGTGTCGATGATTTCGGTGACACGCAACCTGCGTAAGAATCGCGACGTGACCGACTCTGTGACCGCTGATCGCAGGCTCAACGAAAGCGCGCTTCAGATTGTCACTCAGCTCATTTCGAATGGACTTCTGTATTACGAACCGACATGCAGACGCGTGCAGCCGACCATTCGTAATTCTGCATTCGCCGATCATGTTGTGGCGACCGAAGGCGCAGCAAATGAAACGTCTGACTATGAGGTGTCTGGCTGTGGTCAAGTGAGGCGGATTGACAATGAGCAATCTCTCAGTTGCCAAGGCGGTGATAGTTCAAAATGGTTGTATGTGTGGGACGAAGTCGAAGCCAAGGCATATGTGCATGTCTGTGTCATCGTGACAAATAAAACAGATGGAAAGACTGAAAGCAAAGTTAAACCCGTTCTTGTGACTTTCAATGGGTATGAAGAAAAGGCAGATGAAGATAATAACAACCGCACCTTCGGACTCGTTCGCTCTCGTCCGCAAGTCATTGCGCCAGACACCACCAAGCACGCCAGTTTGAATGGGCGAATTTCTTTGGGATTGACGTCGGGCAACAAGGGGTTGATGGGGCGTCATGGTGCGGCCGACACATGTTTCTACATGCGCCCACTGACGGCGAAGCAAGGAGACGGCAGCCTCGCCAACATGGCTTTTCGGGAGCGCAAAGGAACTGGCGCATATTCATTGGCCGAGCTCGAGCCACGCCCAGATGGTCCGAATGCGGATGAGTTTCAGGTTAAGACGAATCTTGGTATTCCTGCGCCAATTGAAGACGACTACGCGATTTTGAACGGATTCAGGGAGAAAAAACTCGTTCCTACGTTCAAACAAGGCTACAGGGGCGGGCGTGCGACAACTTCCAACTGGGGAGCTTCTCACGCTGCATACAATCAAGACATCATGCAGGCCGTAAGAATTCCTGATGTCATTCGTAACACGTTCATTGGCGTGCTTCCAAACATTAACAATGGTCCGCGCTTTGAATATTTTCTTTATGCAGTGCCCGGAACCCAGAAACCCGTTGTCCATTATCAGGATCGTTTCAAGTTCAATGCAGCTGATGAAGAAGGGTTGCTTTATGGTTGTAACACGACAACAAAGCGCCTTGGTTTAATGAACAGTGGTTTTTGCACAAAGGTATACATGCCACTGGCAAACTACACGGCAACGTTTCGAAGACGATGTGTTCAATCAACTCAAACGCTTCCATCTGTTCCTCCGGGAAGTGCCCCGACAGTGATGACAGCCGATCGTGCAATCATGACGACGTGTCATCCACAGTGGATCGACGCAGTTGAAAAAGTGGTGAAAGAAATTAACTCGCATTCTCACGGCATATTTCATAACAATACAAAAGATGAAGATGACTTTTCAGCAGAAATTACGGCTGATATGGCAATTTCAGCAATGGAAGCTGACGATAACTTTCTCGATGGTACCGGGCCTTGGGCAGATTTAAAGAAAGCTCAAAGCCCTGCCTATACGGATTTGAGGGTTTTATACAGAGATTTTAAAGACAAGTTTAATGCCTCTGGTCAGTCGGTCACCGACAGAGTCACGGTGCGCCATGAATCCGATGTCGATAGACTTGTTGAATGCAATTGCACAACAGACAAAGACGGCAACACAACCTGCCAGACATGTCTTGTTAAAGGAGAGACACGCTCTTTCACGATTTATGGTCTAGAGAATGCAGGTGGACAGATGCAACATGCACATACGTCCAACAGCTGCGCTTATTTTCGCTATCACGATCCGACAGATCCTAAGAAATGTAAAATTGAATATATCACCAAAGACAAGGCTGATTGGGTGTGCCGAAACAACGACGGATGTTTCGATGAACTCACGAAAATTCGCATGGCCGACGGTACAGATAGATTGATGACTCAATTGCGTAAAGGTGATTTTGTCTACAATCCAATCACGCAGCGGTCTGCAAAAATAGTTAAATTAACCATGGGTCCAGAAACAAAGCCTCTCATTCATGTAACAGTGGGCGACTCGACTGTACGGGTGACCGAAACTCATCCGTTTATGACTCGGCGTGGGTGGGTCATGGCAAAGAATCTGCGGAGCAAGGATGTTGTTCTTTCATCGGGAGGACGCTGGTCAGCTGTAAGTCACGTCACGGTTGGTGCTGCGGGGCGCACGGTTGTGAATTTGGCCTTGGATGGGCCCGCAGAGCAAGCTGATTTGCATTACGTGCTTGCTGATGGGGTTGTGACAGGTGATCTTGTGATTCAAAACATGATTACACCTCGCGTAATCAGGAGCTCCTCCTCAAGCGACAAAGTAGAACACTAGATTCAGGATGATTGCGCAGACACAAATAGACTGAAGTGGACTGTTGGTTCGTAGTTAGCCGGTGTTTCTGAGCCCACCGGCAATGGCATTGATTGTTGCAAACAACTGCTCGAGCAACCTCTCACGTTTTTGAGTGTTCTCGGGCTCGATTTTACGCCATTCCCTGATTTGGTGAATCTGTACGGCATGTAAAAGTTTTAAACTTGGTTCGCGCAGCGAAATCGTCTTAATGACATTGGGTCGTCTGTCTTCAATAGGTGAACCAAAAATCTCAACAAGCATTGAGCGAGTGGTGCGGAATTCGTTCAAAACGAGTTCCATATATTTATTTCGTTGCTCCGGATCTTCCATGAGTTCAGCATAGGCAAGCATGATCTCTTCGCTTGCAGACGCAACTGTCGTTTCTACGTTGTGGAGCAAATAATTCAGGAGCGGAATTTCAGGTAAACGTTCGCGCAATCGATTGAAGGTTTCTCCAGACGTTTTCTGCAATCCTGCCAGTGCAGTTCCGACGCCGTACCAACTCGGAAGGTAAAAGCGTGCTTGATTCCAGCTAAAGACCCACGGAATTGCGCGCAGGTCTTCAAGTGTGGGTTGGCCTGTGCGTTTTGATGGGCGACTGCCAATGCGCAAGTGTTCCAGAACATCGATGGGTGTGGCCTGTCGAAAAAAACTCAGAAAGTCGGGTCGGGTAATGAGGTCGCGGTATTTTGCCAAACTCTGTGCGGCAAGCGAGTCCATGACTTCGGCAACCCACAGATCGGTATCCTTTTTTCTCGGACTGACGAGGGTTTCTGCGCTGACGCTGGCAAGCAAAAGCTCAAGGTTATAAACGGCGGTGGCTTGATTCGCATATTTTCTTGCAATGGTTTCTCCTTGCTCGGTCATACGGAAAGAACCGTTCAAACCGCGCGGCGGAAGGGTTTGCATAAATCGATGAATTGGGCCGGCACCCCGACTGACAGTGCCTCCGCGTCCGTGAAAGACACAAAGCTCAAGGCCGAGTTGCTCCGCTGTGTGAGCCAAGTCTCGTTGGGCCTGATACAGGTGCCATTGGCTTGCCAAAAGTCCACCATCTTTGCAGCTGTCGCTGTAGCCGACCATGACCTGTTGTTGTGGCTTTTTGAGTCCGCGCTCTTTGCGCTGAAACTCGAGACTGGCGCGTGTGACGGGATGATTTAAGTACTCGCTAAGAATGCCGACACTCGCCTGCAAATCGTCGATCGTTTCAAAGAGTGGAACAACCGGCAAAGGACAAACCAGTTGGTTGTTTTTGACTTCTGCAAGACCAGCTTCACGGGCCAAAATATAAACGGTGTACAAGTCCTCAACCGAATGCGTCATGCTCACAATGTAAGCGCCCAGTCCGTCGCCTCCGTAGCGTTGTCGTGTTTCGAGCAATACTCCAAGGCAGTCCATGACGGCTTGTGCTTGTGCTTCGTATTTTTGAGTGCGCAAGGTGAAGGGGCGAGTGTTTTTCAGCTCTGATTCCAAAAACGCCAGCCGCTTCTCTCTGGGCCAGTGCTCGTATTGGGCTGCCTCTGGAACACCGGCCAGTGTCATCAGCTGCTGCAGGGCTAGGGTGTGAAATCTGCTGTTTTGGCGCACATCTAATCGTGCACCATGAAAACCGTAGGTCTCGAGCAGCCGAAACACATCGTGCACGTCACTATCGACAAGTCGCTGTGCACCAAGCTCAAACAGAGCATCTCTCAAAATGGTCAAGTCGTGTTGAACTTCGCCGGCATGCGTGTAGCTGACGTCTGTCTCCATTAATTGGGTTGCATGTTCGCGCACGACTTCAATGGGCAGTCTGTCGATCATGATTTCGACAAGTCCACGGAACGACTCGCGGGGATTTCTCGAGAGCGCATGGTTGTAAAGATGCGGATACTTTTGTTTGTAATCCGTCAGGCGTTCAGCCAACAGTTTCGGAAGGCCTTGAGGCGGGTCAGCCAGACTGATTTTTTTCGATAGATCTGTGAGCTTGTGGCGGAGCACAATTATCG
>CAYWSV010000065.1:0-16810 GCA_964460155.1 uncultured Oligoflexia bacterium
GTACGCCCTGTCGGAGTTACAACATCAAGTTCGGATACCTTCGGGATGATATGGATGGATCACACACGTCCACGTGTAAATACATCGAGGCACACAAGAGATCGTTTGGGGACAAATTGGAAGACTATGCCGTAATCGTGATCGACAATCCTCCGCGTGTGCAATTGAGGTTCGATCAAAACTACATTGCAAAGAGCAACGATCCCATTTCGATTGTGAGCTACCCAGACTTAAAGCCTCTCAAACATGCAATCTGCAAAGTGTCGCTTTTGGGGATGAAACCTACGGTCACGGGCTTGCTTTTTCACACCTGCGATACAGAACCTGGTTCGAGCGGTGCTCCTGTTTTCCTTCGTTCAACAGGAACAGTTATTGGCATACACAATTTAGGCATCTCTAAAGTTGGTCCGGCGGCAAACGGCTTTGTTCCACTGAAGTCTATTCCCATTAAGCTTTGACGACGAGTATGTTTTTAATTTGACGCGAATATTTTGGCCTGCGACTCGCCGTCGTTTAGCTTCAATCAGATGTCTGGAGCCCAAAGTCTGACTTTATTTTCTTTTCCTTTGAGAGTGACCCATCCGAGATCAGTCATCGGATATTCAAATCCCTCATCTTGAAGAATTTTTCTGAAGTCATCTGAAAAGACAATTCTCTTTTGAAAGTTTCTTGTTTGAGATTCAATTCGAGCAACGGTATTTACGGCATCGCCAATAATCGTGTACTCGAGCCGGTTTGGACTTCCTATGTTTCCTGCAATCACAGAACCAAAATGCAGGCCGATTCCTACGTCATAGTTGAGATTTGTACTGGTGCTAATTTTGATGGCGGCGAGTAGCGCAGCTGTTGCTGGCTTTGAACACGATGTGTTTTCGAAATAAGCAAGACATCCATCGCCAATATATTTATCTATGATCCCCTCGTGTTCCTCAATTTGATGAACAAGTTGAGAGAGGTCTGAATTAAGGTTGTGCACCAATTGGCCGGGTTCTGTTTTTTCAGTAATTTGAGAAAAGTTTTTAATGTCGGAAAGAAATATTGCGACACCTTTTAATTCTCCCCTGAGTCTTTCGTTGCCAGCTGATATTAGCTTTTCTGCAATCTTCTTTGAAACATATTTTCCGAAAAGATTCTTTGCTGTTTCACGCTCGCGCAAGCCGTCAGCCAGTGCATTAATAGAGTTTGCAAGAGTGCCGATCTCATTGTTTCCAACTGAGGGTAATTTTTGATCGAAATAGCCCTCTGAGATTTGGGTCATAGTTGACGAAGATTTTTTTAACGCAGTTTGGAAAAGTTTTTTCAACTCCAAAGAAAGCAGTATCGAAACAAATGAGTGAAGGAGGAAAATTGTTATTGTCTCAATGAGAAATTGTTGAGTCGAACGTAGCCGAAACTCTTGAGGAACAGACTGTGAACCTGAGAAGTACCTGAAGATAGAAAGGGTGATTATAAAGACAGCAAAGCCGTTCACGATTAAGATATTTCGGGTGAGCTGACCTATCAGTGAGCGAGCCGAATTTAGAACAGGCGAAAAATTTTTATTCCCCTGAAGAATCTGTTCAATGGTGACACGCAGTCGATGTGATTGTAGGAAAAGGGATAATAGCACTCCTCCCATGAGACTGCTCAGCGTGATTCCGGAAATACTGTTAATTTGAAACGTATATTGAAAGATATTTAAATAGCCTACGGTCAGCCCAATTATAACCCAGCAACAAATATACAAAAAAGTCCTGAGCGCTGAGTTCTTTTTTTGAATTAAGTGGAGCATTGGGGCGGTAATAGTCCAAACCCCAATAATTTTGAGAAGGATTTCAAAATAACCGACGGAATAGCAGAAAGGGCATGTGCGGGTCGCAAAGAAACTCAAGACCGGCAGATAACATAACTCAAATGCACGGTCTTTCAGTTGATCGTTTACAAACCTCACCCCATAAGCCCTTTGACGAGCTCTTCTGCACTGGCGAGTGCTGCAGGCAACTTCGCAGGCGATGCTCCGCCGCCGCGTGCGAAGTCGGGGCGGCCTCCGCCTTTGCCATCAACTTTCTCAGAGAGTTGCTTGATGATGTTGCCCGCGGTGACGTTTTTGAACGCTTTAGTGACATCGGGTTTGACAGCAGACAAAAGCATGGCCTTGCCTTCCAGAGCAGCCCCCACGATGACCACCTCAATGCCCTTTTCTTTAATGCGGTCCGCATAAAGTTCGAGTTCCTGAGCATTTGAGATATCAACCTGAGCAGCAACAACACGAACGTTTGCAGCCAACGGAGCTGCTTTTGCAACGAGCTGTTCAACAACGCTGTTGGCAAGTCGAGATTGCACCGTGTTGAGTTGACGTTCTGTTTCCTTCAGTGTGTCGCGCAGAGTCCGCACGCGGTCGATAACATCGGCTTCGGCACACTTGAGCATGTCGGCAGCGTTGTTCATTTGTTGCTTCAGGTTCGACAGCGTATCCATAACGCCCCAACCGGTGACACCCTCAATACGGCGAACGCCGCTGGTCACGGAGCCTTCAGACGTAATTCGGAACAAACCAATTGACCCTGTGGCAGGCACGTGTGTTCCGCCGCACAGCTCCATTGAAAAGCCAGGAATGTCGAGAACTCGGACGGCGTCATCGTATTTTTCATCGAAAATCGCCATAGCGCCCATCTTTTTCGCGTCGTCGAGTTTTACATTTTCATGAGTTTTAACGTTGGTGTTTTTGAGAATCTCTTCATTCACCAAAGCTTCAACCTTGCTCAGTTGTTCGCGTGTTACAGCTGTTGGATGCGAGAAGTCAAAACGCAAGCCGTCGGGTCCGACATATGATCCCGCCTGACGCACTCCGTCGCCCAACACAACTTGCAAAGCCTTGTGCAGAAGGTGTGTAGCTGTGTGGTTGCGCATTGTGGCCATGCGATTTTTCATGTCGACAAGAGCAACAATGTTCTGACTAAACATGTTTTTGAGCGCTGCTGCCGGAAGGTTTTCGCTCTCCTCAGTGCTCCATTCAGGATGTCGCAGAAGATGTACGATAGCCGCAGCAGATTTACGCACGTCAACAACTTCAAAATCAGTATCAGATCCATCTGCGCCTTTAACGCGGACCCAGCCGGAATCCGAAACCTGTCCACCGCCTTCAGGGTAAAAAGGAGTTTGGGCCATCCACAACTCAAAATATTTATTTTTGAGTTGGCGGACGCGCGCAATGCGGCGAGCATCAACGGTGACACTCTGCACGGCAACATCACCAACCTTCGCGTTCGCCGCAGTCATTCCGTAACCGGCAAAGGTTTTAATTTCTGTTTGACTCAAATTGTTGAGGTCAATCCACGGAGAATCATCCTGATCAAACTTATAGAATTTTGCCTCGGCGCGGCTCTTTTCTTTTTGAGCTTGCATGCAACGCACGAATCCGTCGAGGTCGGCTTTTAGGCCTGATTCTTCGCACAGAACGCGGGTGAGGTCGGATGGGAAACCAAATGTATCATGCAAAATGAAGACTTCTTCACCCATGAGCATGTTGCGGCCTTGAGCTCGTGCTTCATTTGAAAAGGCCTGAAATTTAGAAAGTCCGCTGTCGAGGGTTGCCATGAAGCGCGCTTCTTCATTGCGGATCAAGTCCTGCACACGTTTTTGTTGCTGGACGATTTCGGGGAAAAATTCTCCGAACTCTTCGACAACCGCTGGTACGATGTCGGCCAGAAAGGATTGTCCTTTAGGAAGCGACGGATTGAGTCTGTGTGCGTGTCGTACGGCGCGACGCAAAACGCGGCGAAGAACATATCCGCGGCCTTCGGCACTAAAGTTTGCTCCGTCAGCCAGAGTAAAGGTCAGTGTACGAATGTGGTCGCACACAACATTGAGACTCTCGTTTTCGTGAGCGGTGCGAGCAGCTGGGATCTGTGCACGCTTGAGAATCGCCGAGCGAATTCCTTCAAACGAATCAATTTCAAAGGCTGATGTTTTGCCTTGCAGCAGAGCCGTAACGCGTTCGAGTCCAGAGCCTGTGTCAACACTCTTGAAGGGAAGCTCTTCAAGCGAGCCATCTTCTTTTTTGTCGTATTGCATGAACACAAGGTTCCAAAACTCAAGGTAGCGGTCGCAGTCGCAGCCCGGTCCCGCTTTGCAATCAAAGCCTTTGACATCGCATTTACCAACAGCAGGCCCTTGATCCAAATGCAGCTCGGTGCACGGACCACATGGACCCGTGGGGCCCATTGTCCAGAAGTTTTCTTTATCGCCCAAACGGACAATGCGCTCTTTGGGCATGCCAGTTTGCTTCCAGATTTCTTCCGCTTCGTTGTCGGTCTCGTGAACACTGACCCATAATTTTTCAAGTGGGAATTTGTAAACGTTGGTGACTAGGTCGAAGGCCCAACGAATAGCGTCGTGTTTGTAGTAATCGCCGAACGACCAGCTGCCGAGCATTTCGAACATGGTGCAGTGGCGTCCGTCTTTACCCACATCATCAAGGTCACCAATACGAATGCACTTTTGCGAGTTGGTCGCGCGCGAGTAGGGGCGTTTCTCGACGCCTGTGAGCGCGTCCTTGAATTGAGCCATTCCCGCAATGGTAAACAGAATCGTTTTGTCGCCCACGGGAATAGTCGAGCTGCTTGGAACGAAAGTGTGCTCTTTCTGCTTGAAAAACTCGATAAATTTCTGGCGGACCTCGCGGCTTTTCATGGGCTCTCCGGAAAACAAGGTATTGCAAAAAAATAAGGCATAATATCTCAATGAGATAGCAGAGTATGGCAAACTCACACCGCGGTGGTCAACGACGCCTCACAGAGTGTGCCAAACGGTATTCCCCTCTCCAGTCCTTGGTGAGGGGGATTTTTAATCCTCAAAAAAGGCAAAAGATTTAATCTTTAACTAGCTGAAATTTGTTTATTAATTATCAAAATTAAACTCTTTATCAAAAACTTCCGATAATGACCCTTGGAGGGCAGCATGACATTTACTCCTTCGAAAGTGATTTTTGCAGTGTGCGCGATTCTAATGGCAGCGTGTCGTCCAGCAGGTTCTGGAGAAAGCGGCACTGCGTCCATCAGTGGTCCGACGACTGTTGTGGGAGTTAAATCACTCCAAGGGGGCCCAATCCTGCTGAGTCAAATCTCTTCCCGCAGCATGTTCAACGGAATAAAGTGTAACGTGCAGACGGATTCATCGGCTCAGATCCTCGAACTCATTCCAACGACGCGTGCACGTATTCTGAGTGTTTCCGGACAAGAGTATTTCGTTCAGTTGCGTAACCCAATTGATGCTGCAAAGTGCACGGGCCAAGATGCTAACGGCAAGTTCGATTATAAAACTTTTTTCATCAAAGTGAGCGATGTTGAGCTCGTCTATGCGGGTGGTGTGACTCCTGCGCCAGTAGCGCAAATTCCTTTTTCAATTGACGACATTAAATCTTCGCGTGCGGAAGCTTTAGCCAGAGACATGGAAAGACGTCGATCTGGTGGTGGAAAGAGCTGTGGCTTGACTTCATTTGGTTCGCGCGGGTGCTGGGCCTGTGTCGGCTGGGCGATGACAGATACAGGTATTTTTCCCAAGGGTTTGGGCGCCGATGCTGATGCGACTCCAAATGGTTTTTTGCGCGCAACTCAAGCAGCTCGTTCGCGTAAAGGTGCTGACGGAGTTGTGAATATCAACGGAAAACGCTTTCGTTCGTTACTGCCTGAGTTCAGAGCAACTCCTTCGCTTGCTCCGCGCGGATCAATCTTGTTTTGTAACACATCGGCAGCAGGTCATGCGGCAGTTATTACCATACCTGCGAACGAGATGCGCAGCGATGTGATTGAAATCTTGTCGGCGCAGCACCGCCAATCTTTGTGCTGGGATCAAGTTCAGGAAATTCTCTTTCCTTTGGACTAAGTCAAAAAGCTCCCCAAGCTCTTCATGTCCGTCTCTCCGCACGCATGCTTGCGTGCGGTTTTCATTCCAGTTACCTTCTTTCGGCGATGTTAGACAAAAAGTCCGATGAATCATTTTCGAAAGGAGATCCGCAGTGGCTTTCACACTCCCTCCGCTTCCTTATGCAATCGATGCCCTTGCTCCCCACATTTCAAAAGAGACTCTCGAGTTTCATCATGGCAAGCACCACAATGCTTACGTGACAAAGCTCAATGAACTCGTGCCCGGCACAAAGTTTGAACATGCGAATCTTGAGGAAATTATCCTCTCTGCCGATGGTGCTATCTACAATCAGGCAGCTCAGATTTGGAATCACACATTCTACTGGAACTGCCTGAAGCCCAATGGCGGCGGCAAGCCGACAGGCGAATTGCTCAAAGCAATTGAAGCAACTTGGGGTTCCTTTGAGAAGTTCAAGGAAGAATACACAAACAAAACGATTGCTGTGTTTGGTTCGGGCTGGTCGTTTTTGGCCAAAGACAAAGCTGGCAAACTGGTGATCACTCAAGAAGGTGCAGCTGGAAACCCTATGAAGCAAGGTCTGAAGCCACTGATGACCTGCGATGTGTGGGAACATGCGTACTACATTGACTTCCGCAATCGTCGCCCAGACTACATGAACGCTTTCTGGAACCTTGTGAACTGGGATTTCGTGGCTAAGAATTTTGCGGGCTGAATTCTTTTGAATTCAGATGACAAGAGGGCTGAGTCTTTTTAAGACCAGTCCTTTTTTTATGTGTTCGTTAGAGACACAAATAGAGTTTGGTTTCACAAGAGAGGCATTTTGAAGGGGACCCGTCTGGGCTCGACGTACAGAATGGTTGTCCGCGCAAAGCTTCTGTACAGCTCGGCAAAGCATTCATGGGGGGTGGACCACTTGCGAATTTAGTTAGATCGGGCCCACTGCCATCAGGCAACATTAAACTTGGCCCAAAATACTTGGGCCAACAGCTTTCAATTGCGGTGTGATAAAGTGACCATGTGGGAGTTGAATACTTTACTTTTTCAACAGGCGAGAGAAGAAGTTTATTACCAACCAAAATGGAGATTCTAAAATAATAACCGTCATTCTGATTCAATAATCCACCTGAAGATAAAAACTTGATCCCACACTTCGCGTCTGCCGGTGTGAATGTTCCGCTGGCTTGTGTTCTAAATCCTTCGTCGTCGCAGGCATCAAAAGCGCTTAGGTTGAAGACCACGCCCGTTCCACCCGAGACACTTGGCCCCTGAGAGGGCAGTTCGACTCGCGCATCACCCGTCCAAGATGCCAGTGAATTTACACCCGTCGAAAAACCAATTTTAACGACAGCATCGGCGGGAGCATTCCACGAAAAACGTGCTGCACCGCCGTGACTGTCGTTTGAATATCTAGTTTTTGAAAGATCTCGCTTGTCATTGGTCAGCGTACCTACGCTCAAAGTGCCCTGTGTTTTGGGAACAACCAAGGTGTTCAAAATGTATTTCTGTTCCGCACCATCGGCAGATGATGTGGGAGTCGTATTGCGTGGAAAAGTCCAATTGACCGCTTGATCCATGTCTCTTTTGACCGTCGTGTTACTTTTTTCTGAGTCAACCAATGCCGCCAGTGCCGGGGGAAGTGTTGTTTGAACGGTGTATTGCGATGATTCCGAATCGGGCCCGCGACTCACATTCGATAATTTCATTTCGAACGTACTGCTTGGAATTTTTAAAACAGGAATTTTAAATTCTCCGGCAGTGTTCGTGGTTGTTGAGTGATTTGTTGCAATCACTTCGAGCGTCGCATCTGCCAAGGGTTCACCCGCAGGATCATTGAGTACACCTGTGAGATAGGACCCTGTGATTTCGACTGGCGGCAATGGAGCTGAGTTTGTCACAGTGTTATTATTTGAATTACTATTGGTATTGTTTGTTTGATTTGTGTTCTTCGTCTGAGTTTCTGTTGCTACGGGATTATTCTTCGTACCGCCAGCAACGACTTTCCCTTTTCCAGCGGCCCCCGATGTACCACTGGTGAACGACGACCCACCGCACGCGTATGCGAACGCGAGCAGAGCACTTATCGATATCAGGCCCGAAATTGACCGCCTAAGGCTAAACATCAGACCTCCCTTTTGAGGCTATCGGTCAAATAACTGTAAACTTTAAATTTTATGTAATTTTGCGGCTCGAGATAAAAAATCGCCCCGCGAGTTATCGCGGGGCGGCGGGGGGGAATTCGGGGTGGGATTAGAATTATGGCAGGGGTTTAGTTTGGCGAGATGAGTGAATAAGGGAGGAAATAACGGACGCACCCAGAAGTGAGCCGATAATCGCAAGCGAGATCATGGGGGGAACTTTGAAGAAGTCCACCGCCATCATCTTTGCCCCGACGAACAACAACACCGCCGCGAGTCCGTATTTGAGGTGCCCGAACCTTCCCGCAAGGTCGGCAAGAACAAAATAAAGTGAGCGAAGACCCATGATTGCAAAGATATTACTTGTGTAAATGATAAATGGCTCTTTCGAGATAGCCAAAATCGCAGGGATAGAGTCGACCGCAAAGACCACATCGCTGCTCTCGACAAGAATCAGCGCAGCAAGCATTGGAGTCGCCATCCACTTGCCATTTTCCTTCACAACAAAAGCCTCTTTGTCCATTTTCGTTGTCACTGGGATGAACCATCCCAAGATGCGCAAGGGCATGCTTTTCTCGACGTGAAGCTCTTTTGTTTCAGAATCTTTGAGCATTTTAAGCGCCGTGAAAATAAGTAGCGCACCAAACAGGTATATCGTCCAGTGGAAGTTTTCGATGAGCTTCACACCAGCAAAAATCATAATTGCACGCAACACAAGCGCGGTCAGAACACCCCAAAACAGAATTTTATGCTGGTAGATGCGCGGAATCTGCAGTGCAGCAAAAATCATCGTAAAGACGAAAATGTTATCTACACTCAATGATTTTTCGACGAGGTAACCCGTAAGGAATTCAACGGCGTACTGTTTGCCGAATTCATAATAAATCCAAACATTGAACATGAGAGCGAGAGCGATCCAGACTGTGGTCCAAGTCAGGGCCTCGCGCATCGACACCACATGGGAATTTTTGTGAAAAACCCCAAGGTCAAGCGCCAGCATAAAAATTACGAACAGGTGAAAAATCACCCAAAAAGAAGTCTGAATCTCAAGCATTTCGCTTCTATCCTCCTGACAAGATTTACTATCGGTAGACTCGCATTTGATTAAATAACATAAAAAGATATCTTAGCTTCGATATAATCGAAGTTCTGCCCTGATATTTCGTGACTGTTGCGGCCAAGATCTTCGAAAACTCCTGATATAGGGAAAACGAATGAGTTGGCTCAATTACCATCACCTCCTCTACTTTCGAACTATCGCCGTCGAGGGCTCAATTGCTCGAGCGTCTGAAAAACTAAGGGTCGGCCAACCCGCTCTGAGTTCCCAACTCCGAACCTTCGAGCACACGCTCGGGCAGGAGCTTTTTGAACGCAGCGGACGAAAGTTGCAACTCACCGAGGCGGGTCGAGTGGTGTTGTCGTATGCAAACCAAATCGCCGAATTGGGCGATGAGCTTTTACAGGTTCTCGCCGATGGCGCGCTTTCGAAGCGGGTTACGGTGAATGTGGGTATTCAAGATTGTCTGCCTAAAAAACTTGCCGTCATGGTCGTAGAAAAGATGACTGAGCTTTTTCCGTGTCGTGTTCGAATCGTCGAAGGGCATGCTTCAGTCTTGTTCTCCGAGTTGGCGAATCACACTTTAGATGTCGTGATTTCAAACCAAATGCCCTTTGCAGAAGAGCTGAAGGGCTTACGCTCGCGCAAGATTGCCACATTGCCGGTCTCGATTTTTGGTGCGGCAAAATTCAACGATTTGAAAAAGGGCTTTCCCCAAACACTCACAGGACAGCCGCTCGTTCTGGCGACAATACACAGCCGGACGCGGCATGAGTGCGAACGCTGGTTTGGCGAGCAGCGTGTGAATCCTCAGTTGGTGGTTGAGGCCCAAGACACCGCAGTCCAAAAGTCATTAGGGGCTTCGGGAGTCGGCCTAATCGCGGTCCCGGATATCGCGGTTAGCGATCTAACCGAGACACAAAAGCTCTTCAAATTGGGGGAACTCAAGGGTGTGACAGAAGAAGTCTGGCTCTGCACGGCCAACCGGAAAATTCCTAATCCGGTTGTCGAGGTCCTAGAAACGGTTAAGGATTTACTGCGTGAGGGCTAAGACTCCCTGCGTGTGTTGCGCGAAATTCTCGCAGGAGTGTTTTGGAATCTGCCAGAATTTGAGTCGAGAAGACACGGCCCACCAGATAGCGTGACGTTTCAGACGAAACCTCGCGGTCGCTGAGTCGACGGTCATGGTAGATGAGCTCATGCGCAATGAGCGCCGCTTTGTTGAAGTCGTCGAGGCTATCCCACAGGTCTAGGCTGACCTGAATAACGTCGTTCGCATCATCATAAATCGCAATTTGCTTAACACCGCATCCGGTAGGAAGAGTCGGCATGACTCCATAGTCTCCCGTATGAGCAGACATCGTCGGAATGAATTGAGCGCGGTTTTCCCACCATTCGAGCAGAGTCTCACCAGTAAGTGGTGATGGGATTCGGACTGAGGAACCAAGAACGATTTGCAGCTGGCTTGCGAGGACGTTGAGTTCCTCGTGCAGGGATGTTTGAGGTATCCGAAGGCTCATTTTGAACACGTGTTCTGCTTCGTAGATATCGAGAAGAGTCACGTAACCCAAGGTGTCGGCACTGCGCCCGTCACACACAATCACGTGGCCCCCGCCGCTCGTGCCCACCCCGGCATTTGAACCCAAGGGAAAGAGTGTGAGCGAGAAAACGAAGATGTATGCAAGTCGAATTAGTGTTCTCATGTGCCCATCCATTGACTATTATGCCTGAGCATGGTTTCTAATCTGACAATATTTATGTTTCAAGATTCGGAAGCGGAAATTTGCGGTGTTGGATTCAGCCGGACACACATCCACAATCGTTTATGATCACACCGACTACGTGCAGTTTTTGAATGCACGCTTGAAAGCTTTGCCTCAAGCACGTGGCAGTCAAGCAGCTTTGGCAAAGTTTCTGGGTGTCCAGTCGTCATTCATATCGCAGGTCCTGTCGCGCCGTGCGCATCTCAGTCGAGAGCAGGCCATCAAGGTTGCCGAGTATTTTACGCTTCCCTACGATGAAGTTCGTTTCTTTATGTTGCTTGTCGATGCGGAGCGCGCAGGAAGCAAGTCTTTGGAAAACTTCTACCGCGCGGAAATCGAGACGCTCTTGAAGCAACGCGAAGAGGTTCAGGAACGCATTGGAGTTCATGAACAGCTCGCAGATGAAGCTCAAACGATTTACTACTCAAGCTGGGTGTACGGCGCCGTGCATATTCTTTCTGCACTTCCCGGAACCCAAACAGTTGAAGCTATCGCAAATCACTTGCGTTTGCCCACGACTCAAATTGCCTCTGTCGTTGAATGGCTGTCTAAAAATGATTTGGTGAATCAGGATGCACAGGGTCGGCTCTCTATTGGCAAAGGCCGCATCCACATTGGTCGCCATTCGAGGCATGTGGCTCGTCATCATGCGAATTGGCGTATAAAGTCGCTTGATTCGCTTGAGCGAAGCGCACAAACAGACCTCCACTACACTGCGTTCCTTGGTATTTCTGCAGAGGCAATGGCAATTTTGAAGGAAAAGCTGATGAGCTTTCTTCAAGAGATTGAGCCTGTCATCGCCGAGGCGCCCGAGGAAAAAGGCGTTGTCTTGCTTCTGGACTTGTTTGAGCTCAATTAATTTCGGAGCTCTCGCTCATTGTTTCCTTGAGCTGCATTTTCTCCGCGTTTCATCAACATTATCATCACAAGTCAAAAAGGAAGGAAGGCGCGTCCGTTGTCCGGACGCGCAACTCGGGGGCAGATGTTCAGGACGGGCTATCACTCTCCGCGACGGCCCGCTGGATGCGGGCTGGCTGGCAGGCAAAGAAAGCGGAGCGAGGGAGTGTTTCGTTTGTAACTTTACCAGCCGACAAAAAGTCTCGATAGATTAAAATGTTTACAAAAGGCGTGGTAAGTTAACTGGACACTAACGATTCTAAGGAGAGCGTTGATGCAGCAGGTCGTTTTTCTTTCTGCCGCATGTGCCGGAATCCCACTGGGCCATCACAGTGTGTCTGAGCATCACCTTCAGTTCGTCTTACTTCCGCCCGGGTCCTCGCTCATTGAAAGAATCTCTAAATGTTCTCTCGAGCAGCGGATGGGTGCCATTGCGGTTGTTTCGTTGCTGACTGACGAACTCAAGCGTGATCAGATTTCGGCTTTGAAGTCTCGGTTACCAAACTTGCGGCTCATTTCCAATTATGCGGTGGGGTACAACAACATCGATGTCTCCGCTGCGCGAGAACTGGGTCTTGCAGTCACCAACACTCCCAATGTTCTGGGCGACGCAACGGCCGATCTCACACTCACCCTCATGCTCATGGTTGCGCGTCGCATTTGGTCATCTGCGCTTGAACTTCATCAGAACGGACGCTTCGCGGGCTGGTCACCCGACTATGGCTTGGGAGTCGACCTCAACGGCAAGACACTGGGAATCGTTGGATTGGGAGATATTGGTTCTCGAGTCGCTGCACGTGCGCGTGCTTTTGGTTTGCGGGTTGTTGCTCTGCAGTCGTTGCGCTCGGGGCCTGAACGCGACGACGGAATTCCGCGTTTATCTGAAAATGAGTTTCTCAATTCGATTGACGTCTTGTCTTTGCATTGCCCTCTGACGCCCCAAACTCAGAGGTGGCTAAATGCAGAGAGGCTTTCGCGGTTAAAGCGTGGAGCCATTGTCATCAATACATCGCGTGGTGATGTTATCGATGAAAAAGCACTTGCAGATGCGCTGCACAGTGGCCACCTTTTTGGTGCAGGGCTCGATGTTTTTTGTGGCGAACCCGTTGTGAGTCCGGAGTTGCGCGCTGTGCCGAATCTTATCATTCTTCCTCATTTGGGGTCAGCGACTTTGGAAACTCGTGCATTGATGGGGGGGCGAGTCATGCAGAACATCCATGCATTGCTCATGGGAACAGCCTTGCCAACACAGGTTAATCGTTAACTAAACAAACTCATAACGTTATTTTATAGGTAGACTGTGGAGTTGAACCGACTATGACCGCACAGGGAACCGACACCTCTCAAGAACGCCAGACACTCGCTCGTCGAACGGCGTTGGCCTCGCTGGGAGTTCTGCTCTCACGATTCTCGGGAATATTTCGTTCTCAAGTTGTAAATGCGGTTTTTGGTGCGAGCACGCGCCTTGATGCGTTTAACGTTGCGCTGCGCTTTCCTTCGGTGCTGAGAGATCTTTTTGCCGAGGGTGCTTTATCTGCAGCTTTTACAACCGAGGTTGTTGAGGCCGGACAAAAAGGTCAAACCGAATTAAAACAACTTGTCTCTGTAGTTTGTGGCTTTTTCCTTTGTATAACTTTGTTTATTTCGTTGGTTGGGTTTTATTTCGCCGAAAGCATTATTCATTCCGTTACCTCGTCTGAATTTCATCAACGTGGCGGTTTTGAACTTGCTGTTTCGTGTTTTCAAATTTTGGTTTTTTATCTTCCGATTGCAATGATCTCGGCCGTGGCCATGAGCCTTTTGGGAAGTCGTGGACAAACATTTCGGGCCACAATTGCCTCCGCATTTTTTAACGTAGGTACCATTGCGGGCGCACTTTTTGGCGGAACCTTTGCGTCTGTTTGGGGGTGGGACCCAATTTTGGGACTCGCTTCAGGCACGCTTGCCGGTGGATTTTTTCAGTTTGTTTATCAGGCCACACCATTGGTTCGGGATGGTGTTTTTCCATTTCCCAATTTTTCACCTTGGGCTTGGGCTCGCTGCGCACCATTGAAAACAATGCTGCTCATGATGGCTCCGCGGGCTGTCAGTCAGGGCGCGTTGTCGCTCGCACTTTTTGTCAATACGCATTTTGCAACTGCAGCAGGCGAGGGTGCAATCACCTACATCACCAACGCGCAAGTCATCATTCTGGTTCCGGTAGGCTTGTTCGGGGTTGCGGCTGGTTTTGCAAGCCTGCCAGTACTCACCAAAGCTGCGCAGGAGGGCAACGCGGAACGCGTGGGAGTTCTCATGGCCGACAGCTTGCAGAGCGCACTGTGGTTGTCGTGGTTGTCGCTGCTGGCGTTGTCGCTGATGGGCGTACCGTTTTGTGTGGCCTTGCTCGAACATGGTCGCGTCACTGCGCAGGATTCCGTTCAAAATGCGATTGCTGTCAGCGCATATTCTATTGGAATGCTGTTTAACTCGGGGAGCAAAGTCCTTATGCAGGGTTTTTATGCTCTCAACGATGTGCGCAGGTCGATGTTCAACGCGTTTATTTATTTGGGTTTAAACGCATCGCTCAGCGCGTATCTTGCTCCGCGTTACGGAATCATTGGGTTGGGCCTCTCCAACGGATTATCTGCCGCAGCCGATTTTTCTTTGAACTGGTTCTTTCTGCGTCGGGTTGCACGCAACAGAGGATTGAGTCTTGATCATTTACATGGAGCGCAAGGTGCACGCCTCCGCAGTGAGATTCTTCTGTTTGGATTTTTAGCGTTTGTTTTGGGACTTGTGGGTGTGGCTCTGGCTCAAGCAGTTTGGACACCCGGCTCGTTTGTTTGGGGCTTGTTTTCAGGTCCGCGTTTGGCAACGGCCCTTTTGTGGTTGGTGGTTCTTGGGGCGCTTTGGGCCGTGTTGGTCGTCGCCCTGATTTCGTTTTTGGGGCCAGAGAATCTCAGAGCGTTTATTGTGCGTCTGAGGAAGAAAGTTCTCAGACGCTAAAGTGTGCACAAGCATCCCTGACCTGTGTCAGCTTCCTTGAACTTCAACTGTGGGTTTGTGAAACCATTTTGGAAAAAGTGCGTTCAGACCCATAGCACCAAAGAAAATTCCGGCGAGCATAACTGTGAAAACGTGCTCTGGAATTTCCTTGTCAATTGTTAGGTATCCAAAAGGACCCAAGGGAAGATTTTTAAGTTTCAAAACCATGTTTAATCCGGCCAACCCAACCAGAATGAAGGCTGTTTTGACGAGCACGGGAAAACGGTCGATCAATTTAATGAAAACTGTAGCAGCAAAACGCATCATCAAAATACCCAGCATCGCACCCGCAACGAGAATCCACGGTTCATTGCTGATGGCAAATGCAACTCCAATGGAATCGATGGAAAACATAATGTCCATCAGCTCAACAGCAACGATTGTTGACCACAAAGGAGACAGTTTAAAGAAGCGAGAAATGCCTTTTTCATGTGGATCGGGTAGTTTTTCGACGTCGTCTTCTTTTTCGCTCTTGGGCCACAGTTCACTGACAGCAAGCCAGATCAGGTAGCCCGCTGCAACAGCTTTTACCCATTCGATTTTCATGAGGGTAATTCCCACAAAAATAATCAGGGTGCGAAAAATATATGCACCCCAAATACCCCAGCGGAGTGCATGTTTTTGGTCGAGTGGGTTCGAGAGTCTTGAAGTCACTGTTGCCGCAAGCGCAAGAGCGTTATCAAATGACAATAGGCCCTCAAGTATCACGAAGGTACCAGTGTCCATCAGGTTGTGGCCTGAGACGACGCCCCAGGGAGCATTGAAGAGCGGAGCAGACAAATTCATTCCAGCAAGCAGACCAAGTTCAGTTGAGCTCATTCAAAAACCTTTTTTATCAGGGCAAATGTTTGAAAGACTTCTTTACGGATTTCGCTGAGCGGTGCAAGGGCGAGCATTGTTTGGCGATGCGCTGCTGGGTTGCGCAAATCCTGAAGAACAACCAGTTTGTGAGCTAAAGATGGAAAAAGACTTGGATCAGCTTTGGAAAGAGCTGCCCCCCACAACCGTTCGTGGCCAGAAAACATGAGCAAAAGAACGGCCCAGGCCTTCAGACCATCTATAACTTGCGTGCGCTCGCGCAGAATCCGTCCATTCAAAATACTGCGCGCGACCATTTGCATTTTACTGATAGGAAAGCTCGAAACATCGAAAACATGTTCAGCCCTGAAATGGCGTAAGACGAGATTGATATTTGGAGACTCATTGTTGAGTTCTGCCTGATGTAAAATATTTTGAAAGATATGCAGCTGTTGTTCCATTTTCGGAAAGAGTATTTTCTGGCCAAATTCCTTCTCGAGAGTCAGGTCGAGGGCTTTGCAGTACTGAACAACCGAGGCTGATTTGTCGACTGTTGATTCAAAAAGCTCAGGTTGATGCAGTGGTAATTCTGCGCTTCGGAGTGATGCTTTAACCGCTTCCGCGAGCTTAGAATAGTTGGCAATTTTGCTTTCGAGATGTTTATCGACGTCTTTGATTGCTCCTCCCGACGGCGACGGTTGGGTGGAGTCTGTTTGCCCATGCTTCAAGCGTGATGCAAGTTCCAAAAGGTCATCCTTCAGGGATGCATTTCCTGTGTGCAGAGTTGCGTCTTCAAGCAGTGTTGCCAATTCGGGCTGACCCTGTTGACTTGCCTTCAAACTCCGCAGGACTTTATCGCAGACAATCGGGTTATTCAGATGCTCTACGAGAAAACGGACGACAACCGCGTTGGCACTCGAATGTTCAATAGACAGAAGAGCGTCGAGTGCGCGCCCCGACAAAACTTTCGAGGTCGAAACCAGACATTTTTCAAGGGCAGGAATAGTTTTGATGTGTTGAAAAGAGCGCGCAGCAACAATCGCAGCTACGGCCAGTCCCGAGTCTGCACGTTCGGGTGTACACAGAGCGACGACACTCTCAAGGCAACTGAGTCGCGGATGCCGAGCTAAAAACGCAAGAGCAGCAATTTGTTCATCGTGCTGACCAGATGCGAGTGCTGACTTGAGCAAATCATCTGTGGGAAGGTCTTTCTCGGGCGCCACCTTCCAGGCGTCTTTCGCGACGAGCGCGACGGCTTCGGCGAGCGATCC
>CAYWSV010000066.1:0-1911 GCA_964460155.1 uncultured Oligoflexia bacterium
ATCGCGCGTCTATTGAAGAAGTTTTAAACCAGCTCCTCACACTCGAGAACACAATTATAGCTCATCGTTTTGTTAACGAAGTCATTGCTGTTCGTCACATTGATCTTGCTTTTCGGTGCGCTGCTTTACAGGGGCAAGCCTTTCTGACAGATGAGCAAAAGGCAGAATTGTCTGATTTGGTTGAGAAATTGAATGTAGATTGGTTGGCTGTTATTGATGATTTGAATGTGAAATTAGGGAATATAAATAATTCAAAAGTATTTTCGACTCATTTGGCCGATGCACTTTTACTGAGTCATTTGGAATGGATTAGAGACACGCGATTTGTGAATCTAGACCAACATGCCAGACGGTTGGTCTTTGCAGAGTCTCCGCTGGCAGATTTTTTTGATCAGGAGTGAGCCCTTGGATTACAAGCAAATCTGGAGGTTTTATACCGAGCGCCCGTCTGCTGGAGCAACACCTCTGCCGACAATCGAACTTCCCGAAGACGAAGCTCATTTTGCATTCAGTGTTCTGCGTTTATCGGTTGGCGAACAGGTTGAGCTCGCCGATGGTTGTGGTTGGATCGCTCAGGCGAAAATTATCCGTGCAGATAAAAAGTCTGTTTGCGCTCAAGTTGAATCCTCTCAGGATGTTCCTCAGTCTCGTTGTCGGCTCATCGCAGTCGTTGGAATGACCAAGCCGGGTGCTTTGGACGAGGTTGTTCAGGCGTGCGTTGAAGCAGGAGTCTCTGATTTAATTCTCTTTAAAGGAGAACGCAGCACATCGAAGCAAGAAGTTAAAATAGACAAGATTTCAAAACAGATTCGCGAGCTTTCACGTATTACGAAGTCTCCATGGGTGATGCGGATTTCATATAAGGAAAGTGTGTTGGCCGCTCTTACAGACGTTCATCAGATTGCCCAACCAAAGAAGCTCCTTATCTGCGATGAGCGTCCTGCTCACTTACGCACCGAACTTTCTCGCACGCATCATCTCATGACTGAAGCAAAGAAATTTATTCCGTCTGACGTCGCGTTTATCGTTGGTCCTGAATCAAGTTTTAGTGCGAAGGAATATGAAATTTTTGATGCTGAGGAAAAGTTAAATCGAGCTTGTTTTGTGACACTTGGACCGCGTATTCTCAGGACACCTGCTGCTGTTGCAGCCGCCGCATATCAGCTGTCAGGTTTGTTTGAATCCCACTCACAGAGTGCCGAATTCAGCATATAGTCCATGGTGATCGGAAATAAATTTCGCATCGTCGCCCGGCTGGGGAGCGAATTCCTTCATTGATTTATATTCATTGAAGTCATCGCTGACAATTGAATTGGGAACAAGCGTATTACCCGTAATAAATCCGAAGCGTTTCATGCTCTGAAGGAATCCACTTGTTCCAAGTTGAAATTCTTTTTGCGAAGGAACACGCTTTGCAGGCAGAGCAAAAAGGTAATCAATTCGACGCGGCAAAGCATCCGCCTCGCGGAAGACTTCTGCAATATTTGGACTTTTGCTTGCTGACGGATGTTTAAAGTTGCGCACGCGTGCTGTCAGTGGATTGCGAGGAGGATCCCACGTCGCAGAGTCTAGAAGTTCACCCGAATTCCCTGCTTCCAACCACAGGTCATGCCATCCACGGCGCACAAGGGCGTTGTAGGGAGGACTTTCGGGTTCGCAATTAAAATCGCCCCCTAGAATCATAGGTTCATCGGCGCGGCGCAAAGATTCAAGCCATGTTGTGAGCTGATCTATTTCATTCAATCTGCGCGTATTCGCTCTGCGAAACGATCGCTGGACCGCATCTGCCTCGTCTTTGGTAATGCTGCCGTGCTGTAGTGCTTCTTTAAGTATGTGTTCATTTCGCTGTGTATGCGCATGTGAAACGTGAAGATGTGTCACTGCAGCGACCAACGAGGTTCGACCTTCGAA
>CAYWSV010000066.1:1921-16542 GCA_964460155.1 uncultured Oligoflexia bacterium
CAATGCGTTTTTCGGGAGGAATAAAAAACCGTACCGCGTAGGCGACTCTGGATTCATGGAGCTGAAAACTTAAAAACGGTGTGTTTATCGCTGAGACTCTCAGCGGGCTTACGCGAAAATGTCCCGACAGTCGTTTGCGGCCAAGTATTTGGAATTGCCAGTCTGTCGGATGAAGAACGGCAACACCTTCATTGAGGTTCCACGGTGGTCCCCAGCCCAACTTAATGCCTGAATTTGAGGTGACGTAGGTTGCTCGCATTCCCAGTTTTTCCGCGATCCAGTGGGCGCGGAAAGGCAATGGATTGACCTCTTGCAGAAGGAGAATGTCGACATTGAGATTTTTGAGGACGGCAATTTGTCGTTCGAGGCGGGCCATGCGTTCGGCCCTTGATTCCAAGGAACCAAAAGAAAACGTGCCATGACCATCGAGGCCATGCCACGTGTTGAGAGTCGCAACTTTCAGAAGTGTGCGCTTCTGCTGTTCCGACATGAATTACCTGTCGTCAGTGAAGCGTTTAGAGAAGAAGCCCAATCGAACGAGTGTTTCAGACAGCCGAGGAAAGTTTTCTTCCAGACGTGAAACAAATCGATCTTGGAGATTCCCGAAGGTTCCGCCCAGACGTTCTTGTGCTGTCGTGATAACTGCAGCTGCAATTTCGTCGATTTGTGCAGTCACACCAGCGCGTCGATTTTTCGCAGAACCTTGAGCATCTGCTGCCGTTGCTGCGACTGTGCCCTGACGCTTTGCTGCAGCTTTCTTGGCAGCCTGAATCGCCATCTCGATTGTCTCGCGGGCTTTTTCGTCTCGACGCGGGAGCGCCGAGCCAGCAAATTGCCCCGAGGCAGCGCCGGGCTGTTGGGTTTTTGGAGTGTGAAGACCACTGGCCTGTGGCGCCTGTTTGACGTGCGGTTTATGCGCCGAGCCAGAGTGTTGGCTCGCCTGTGGACGCAGTCCATGCGCGTGTTGCGGGCGTTGCGGGCCCGTTCCCTGCACATGTGCCGGAGCAGCGGGTGTTGCCACTGGTGCAGCTGATGCAGCAGCAGCTGGGACTGGACGATCGATTGGACGCTCCGGTGCAGCAGAGGGTTGGTCTTTGCTTGCGGTGATTTCGCGTCGATGATGCGGCAGTGTGGGTTCCGGACGACCTGCGCGTGCGGTCGGTCCACCTGATTCTGCAGCAACTGGGCGTTGATCGCCATGACGATGTTCACGCTCACGAGGCTCGTAAGCTTCTTTGGCTGTCGTTGTAGACGGCTGACCAAACACCTTCACGCGTCCGTTTTCGTCGAACGGATAATCCGATTTGTCTTCGGCGGTCAGGTAGTCCTGTGGCACTTCGGCCAAAGGAATGTGGAAGCCAAGAAGTTTTTCAACGGCGCCCATGTTGTAGCCATAGTCATCGCAAATCAATGTGATTGCGTGTCCTGTCGCACCTGCGCGCGCCGTGCGGCCGATGCGATGAATAAAGCTCTCGGCATCATCGGGAATGTCGAAGTTATAAACGTGCGAAAGGTTCGCGACGTGCAAGCCGCGCGAAAGAACATCTGTCGCAACAAGAAGGTTGCATTTACCCTCTTTGATTTTCGTGATGAGTGTCATTCTCTTGCGCTGAGGCAGGTCACCCGTAAGAACTTCAGCATTCAAGCCGTTGCAGGCAAGTTTATAGCCCACCCATTCGGCAACGACTTTTGTGTTCGTAAAGATGATTCCGCATTCAGGATTGTGAGCGCGAAGGTGACCCATCAGAGCCAAAAACTTCTGTTCAGCCGTTACTGCGTAAGCCACCTGAGCGATTTTCTCGGGCGAAATGCGCACTGGATCTGTTTCGATGTATTCGGGATTTTCGAGATACTCGAAAGCAAGTTCTTTGACTTTTTCACTGCCGGTAGCACTGAAAAGAAGTTTTTGAACTCGCTCTGCCGGAAGGTGACGTAAGACGTATTCGACGTCGTCGATGAATCCCATGTCGAACATGCGATCACATTCATCGATGACCAACATTTGAAGTTCGTCGAATTCGAGATGCTTGCTGCGGTGAAGGTCGAGCAAGCGACCCGGTGTTGCAACAATGATATCTGTGGGTTGATTGAGTTCGGTGACGTGCTTTTCGACATCAACACCACCAAACAAGGCTACGCTGCGCAACTTTAGTGGACTCAGCAGTTTTTTAGCGTCTTGCGAAACTTGGTCAGCGAGTTCGCGTGTCGGAACGACCACTAGAATATGGGGCTTACGCGGGTTCAGAACACGGTTTTCTTGACTCATGAGTCTTTGGGCTGCGGTCAACAAATAAACTGCAGTCTTGCCGGTACCCGTCTGTGCGAAGCCAGCCACATCTTTTCCATCGAGAGTGTGGGGCAGACAGAGTGCTTGAACGCGCGTTGGCTTCAAAAAGTTTTGTTTGCGCAGTGCAGCCAAAATTTGATCATTGAAACCAAGGAAACTGAAGGTCACTTCTTTCTCTGGTTCAACCGCAGCAGGTGCTACGTCAGTCGCTGTTGGACCTGCGAACGAGGGCACCGGATTGGCGCCGAATTCAACTGGAACAGCAATTTCGCTGTCAATGACGTCGCTCTCCGAGGGTGTATCGGTGAGAGCCGGAAGAATGCTTACCGTAGGAACGTCAGGTGCGGCTGCAAGGTCGTCGAAAAGCTCGGGAGTTGTGGGCTTCAGGGTGACCTTGGATTTCTTTTGCGCAGCGGGCTCTTTTGATCGAGACACTGCCGTTTTTGTTGTGGATTGAGATGTGGCCGGCTTGCGGGCCTTTGCCGAAGTTTCGGCTTTGGACTTTGTTACTGCAGCGCTTTTTGTCGTTTCTTTGCGTGTCAGTTTGGTTTCGGATTCGACGCTTTTCGTTGTCGAGGCCTTGGTCTTGCGTGCTGACGCTGTTGTCTTGCTCGAGCTCTGCGTCGCTTTTGCAGTTTTCGTTGCGGTTGATTTTTTCTCTGTGGATTTCGAGCTGCTGGAGCGGACCATTCTGATTATCTCACTTGTGGGTCAACAGGCGGACCTGTGGTTGTAGCCAGATAGAAAGGCATAAGGCGAAATCCCATAAAGGTAAAGGGAAATTCTCGGCTTCGGGTTGTTCTTGCCGGCCTGAGAAACTTGAGTCGGTTGCGGGTTTGTGCAATAGCACGGAGTTTAAGGCGAGAGTTCCGGATCTTCGGGGGATAAATCGTATGCTCGTTGGGCTTCTTACAGCTCTGCTCATTCTAGTCAGCGTTGTACTCATTGTTCTCATCATAGCCTTGCAGCACGGAAACGAGGGCGGCATCGGCTCTGCCTTCGGCGGCGGAAATTCCGCTGGATTTTTCGGTGCTTCTGGTGGGGTTGCGCTGATCGTACGAGCAACATGGATTTTTGGTGCTGCGTTCTTCGTATTGTCGACGGCGCTGGCGTGGGTCAAAACTCACGAGAAATTTGGCGTGACGCGCGAGCTCGACTCGGCCTTGAGTGCCACACCGACGCCTGCTGCTGCTGTTGCTTCGCCAACCGCGGCAATGACTCCCGCTGTTCAGGCGTCCGCTGCTCCTGCGGCAGACGCGGCTCCTGCAGCAAGCCCGGCGGCACCCGCTGCTACACCAGCTGCGCAGGTCTCGCCCGCCGCTCAGGCTTCACCTGCGGCAGGGACTCCCTGAAGATAAGTCCGATATCGAATTACGAAAGAATCGGTTGGGTTGATTTCAGTTTTATGAGACGCCCAACCGAAATTTTTTTCTGCCGCATACCGTGCTCAAGAAGCACAGTAAATTCATCTTCAGGGTCAATAAATTCAACAAGCTTTTGCAGAGTTCTGAGCTGTCCAATTGAGATCGAAATTAAATCAAACTGTTGACGAGATATTTTGATAAATCCAGCTTCCGAAGCACTGCGTCGAATGCGGGCCTCGTCTCCACTTTTGAGCGCATCCTGCAAGCTATCATTAAAATGCTGAGGCTTTTGCTCTAATAGATCATAGAGCGCACTGACGTGCCACCATTCCTCGGCAGGTTGCCACACGGCATCTGGCAGAATCCAACCACTCAAAGCTTTTATGTCAGTGACCCCAACCATATGTCGCCAATTCTCGGGGAACGAGAGCCCATCCCTGCAGTGGGTCGGATTGACCCTGATGAATGAAGGAACGCTGGATATCGCACAGACCATTTACGAGTCCCCATCCGCTCATGGCTGCCATCGCCGCAGCGAATATCCCGACGTGGTCGGAGAGTTCAAGAAAAAGATCTTCCATAAACGCCGCCGAGCGCAGGGCTGTGCGTGAAAGCTCAAGTTTTTTCAGGAGTCCCGCGCGTGCGACTCGGCCGGAATCGGGTTGTCTCAATTCAGCAAGATGATTGAGACGGTAGCCACAGTGCAACGACCACCCCACAGCCGAGAGCCATGGATGTGTTTCAACAATTAGAGCGTTGGGGAATGCAGCGCGGAGTCTGCGCGAAATGTGGTGCGCCCGGGCTGAAATGGGTGCTTTGTTACTCGAAAGTACACTTTCGAGATCCGATGCTCCGGTCATACCCGGGTGGTCATAGCGCCGGCGCGCATAAGCTTCGAAATATCGTTCCGTATGCGGAGCAGGCATTCTTGGGCGCCGTGTTTCGGCCTCGCGCTCTTCCTGCCAGAGTTTCGTCATGGCCTGAACAGAGGGTTCGGGGCAGTCAGGCACACCTGTGCATGCGCGCATGCAGGTTGTGCATGTTGGAAAGGTCAGAGGCGCATCGAGGCAGAAGATCTGTGCGCCACCAAAATCTTTGATCGTTTCAATGAGATGAGTGTCGGCATCGCTTGACGGTGTCGGGCCCAGCTCCGAGGAATACGCCTCCCAAAACAGAGGAGAGTTTATTTGGGTCGGAGACTCTGAGTCGAAGTGAGCACCCGCATGCGCTGCTCTGACACCCTGCAGTGAGTCCTGAATTCGGCTGCAGAGCAATGCGTGCAATGCGGAGTCACTCACACCCGTGCGGATCTCGCCCACGACACAGCGAGCTCTCACTAAAGAGGATTTTTGTGAGGCAACGCCTCCAACGTGGATGCCAATCACCTGAACAGAAGCGTTGTGTCTGGGGTGACTGGTTGTTTCCATCGTTCGGAGGCCCCTTTTTGGAGGTTATCTTTGGCGAAGAACGATGAGTTGGTTTCGACCGTTCCGTTCGATCAGGAAGAGCAAATCACGGGGTTTATCTTTAGAGTTTTTCAACGCCGTTTCAACGTCTTTAATGCTCTTCACTGCTTTGCGGTTGATTTCGGTGATAACATCACCCCTGCGAAGGCCCGCAAAAGCGGCGTAGCTGTCCTCAGAGATTCCAGCGACAATAACTCCTTGCGCGGCTTTAATACCAAGTTGTTTGCGCAGCTCAGAACTGAGAGGCTTGAGAGCCAAACCAAATTCGCTCGCAACGCCAGAGCCAGTCTCGGTGTCATCATCAAGACCGCGCTGTGCGACCTCGGGACTAAATTGACCAATTCTGACCCTGATCTCCATTTGCTTACCGTCACGCAAAATTCCGAGCCGCACTTCTGTTCCAGGTTTCGTAAATGCAAGACGTGTACGGAACTGTGAATAACTTGTAACAGGATTTCCATTCAAAGACTGGATAACATCATAAGGTTTGAGTTCTGCTTTTTCCGCAGGACTTCCTTTCACAATGCCCACAATCATTGTGCCTTGACTGTCTTCCGAAAGCTTAAGTTCACGCAGGAGGTCGGGGCTTAGCTCATTGAAGTCACGTCCTTCAATGCCAAGAAAGCCGCGAATAACACGCCCGTCGTTGATAAGCATTTCGGCAGCCAAACGGGCCATGTTTGCAGGAACAGCAAATCCAATTCCGGCAGAACTCCCCGTGGGTGAGCTGATGGCTGTGTTGATACCAATGACCTTGCCTTCGAGGTTGACGAGCGGACCGCCGGAGTTTCCTGGGTTAATTGCAGCGTCTGTTTGAATAAAGTCTTCAAGCGCTGCGCCACCCAACACACCCAAACCACCACGTCCAAGAGCACTGACAACGCCAACGGTGAGTGTTTGCGGAAGTGAGAAAGGAGCACCAAGAGCAACCACCCAGTCTCCGACTTCAACAGAGTCAGAATCAGCGAGTCCGAGTTGTCGCAGTGAACCTGCAGTAAAATTCTCAAGCTTCAATACGGCAACGTCGACAGATGCGTCGCTACCGATGAGCTTGGCTTTAAATTTTCTGTCATCGAATGTTTGTACGATGATCTCGTTGCTCTCTTGAACCACGTGATTGTTGGTCATCACATAGCCGTTTTTGAGGTCAACAATGAATCCCGAACCAGCAGATTGTTGTTGCTGAAATCCGCGCTCACGCTGTCCGCCTCCCGGTGGAAAAAACGGAAAGAAAAAGTCATCCGGAAAAGGAAAACCTCCGCGGCCACGGCTCTGCACTTGGCGAGTCGTCTTGATAAACACAAGCGCGGGCCGACTCTGTTTGGCCAAATTCACAAAAACTTTTGAAAAAGTTTTCAGAGTTCGTATTTCTTGTTCGGAGCTGTGGGGAATTGCAGCAACATCTGGAAGTTTATAGCCTCGGGAGCCCAGCGCGACCAATGAATTTTGGACTTCGTTGAGTCGTTCGGGAGCGAATAAAAGCACACTACCGGAAACTATTCCGAATAATGCGCAAATGATAAGCATGGCGATAGCGAAGCGCTTTGAACCTTTGAGAACTGTTCTGTTTGCGTTGGATATGAATCGAGTAACCCGCTTCATTGTGTCTCCAATCCTATGAAAAACCGGACCAGTCTCGCCGCTCTGCGGGAGTGGATCCGGTACGAGAATATAAGACCGATTTTCGAGTTGCCAAGTCCAATACGGTTGACTGCCCGTTTTGAAAGAATCAGACCGATTCGAAGATTCCGGCCGCACCCATACCTGTTCCAATGCACATGGTGATCATGCCGTATTTGAGCTTACGACGATGAAGACCATGAGCCAGTGTGGCCATGCGGATTGCGCCTGTCGCCCCGAGCGGATGCCCCAGAGCAATCGCACCTCCCAGAGGATTCACCTTTGCAGGATCGAGTCCGAGATCGTTCATGACTGCCAAACTTTGGGCCGCGAAGGCTTCGTTCAGTTCAATCCAGTCCATTTGATTCTGATTGAGGCCAGCCATTTTAAGTGCACGCGGAATCGCTTCTTTGGGGCCAATACCCATAATGTCTGGAGGAACTCCGGCAATTGCGTAGGAGACGAACCGAGCCATTGGACGCGCATTGTATCGTTTCAGTGCTTCTTCGCTCATCAACAAAACGGCTGCAGCTCCGTCGGACATTTGAGAGCTGTTTCCGGCTGTCACGCTGCCTTGTGTTGAGAACACCGGTTTGAGTTTAGCGAGTGCTTCGAGCGTGGAATCTGCACGTGGCCCTTCGTCGCGAGTCAGCGTCGAGCGACTGGTTTTAATTTTAAGACCAGAGGCATCCAATACACTTTCCTCAACATCAACTGGAATAATCTCAGAATTAAACTCACCTGCTTGCCATGCAGCTGTCGCACGTTTGTGGCTTTCCAAAGCAAAGGCGTCCTGTGCCTCGCGGCCGACTTTCCAGCGTTCTGCAACTTTTTCTGCGGTTAGTCCCATTCCATAGGCAATGCCAAGGTTTTCATTGTTCTCGAAAACTTTTGGATTCATCACGACCTTGTGACCCATCATAGGTATCAAGCTCATGCTTTCTGTTCCGGCAGCAATCATGACGTCTGCCTCTCCGAGACGGATTTTGTCAGCGGCATAAGCAATGGCCTGCAGACCCGATGAACAAAAGCGATTCACTGTGATTCCTGGAACTGTATTTGGCAATCCGGCAAGCAGAACACCAATGCGTGCAATGTTCATTCCCTGCTCGGCTTCAGGCATGGCACAGCCGACCACAACGTCACCAATTTCGTGTGCGTCGAGCCCAGGAACGGTGCCAACAATAGATTTAAGAACCAAGGCCAACAAATCGTCTGGACGCGTGTTTCGGAGCGCGCCGCGAGGAGCCTTGCCAACAGGTGTGCGCAATGCTGAAACGATATAGGCGTCTCGTGTTTTAATTGTCATTGTTATGTCTTCCTTCTTAAGTGAGCCATCGTTAAGAAACGCATCGATTTTTAGTTGCGCAGAGGCTTGCCGTTTTTGAGCATGTAATCGATACGCGCCTGTGTTTTCTCGGTTTTGAGGAGTTCAACAAAAAGACTGCGCTCGAGTTCAAGCAACCAGTCCTCATTAACGATGGAACCGCCCTCGACGTGACCTCCGCACAGGACTGTGGCAGTTCTTTCTGCAATGGCAGCGTCGTGCTCGCTGATGAATTTTCCTTCGAGCATGTTTGCAATGATCATCTTCAGAGTGGCGATCCCGCCTTTACCGGCGACCTGAATGTCACGCGGCTTCAATGGAGGACGATAGCCAGATTCTGCAAGAGCCAGTGCTTGTTGTTTCGCGATGTAAAGCAGCTCGTTGGGGTTAAAAACAACCATGTCGGTTGGGCGTAAGAGTCCCAGTTCACGCGCATGTTCGCCGCTGCGAGAAACCTGAGCCATTGCAATTGTTTCAAAGGCCATTTTCACGAAGTGGAAGATGTTTCCCCCGCGAGCTGATTGAGCTGCACGGATTGCCAACTCTTTGCAACCGCCGCCGGCTGGAATGAGACCCACACCAGCTTCAACAAGTCCCATGTATGTTTCAAGAGCGACAACAGCACGTGTCGAATGCATTACAAATTCGCAGCCACCACCCAGTGCAAGCCCGCTGACGGCAGCCACCGTGGGAACATAAGAGTATTTGAGGGCCTGAGATGCGTCTTGAAACGTTTTAACCATTGCTTCAGCAGCAGTATAGTTTTTCGCTGCCAACAAGCCGCTCACTTGTGCCAGATTGGCTCCTGCGCTGAAAGGTTGCTCCGTTTGCCAAACGACCAATCCCTTCAAGTTGTTTTCAGCGTAGGCAACCGACTTGATGACGCCATCAAGAACCTCTTGACCAATCGCGTGCATTTTACTCTTGAACGAAAGAACACCGATGCCGTCTCCGCTCGTCCACAGACGAACACCATCGTTCTCCCACAAAGTTTTCCCGTATTCGGCAGTCTCACCGAGGAGTCTTTCAGGAAAGAGCTGACGGGCATAAAGTGCGTTTTTCGGACGGGGACTGATCTTGTTTTGCGCAGGGGAAAAAGAGCCTTCGTTGCTATGAACAGCTGTGCGCGTCGACTCTGTTGCCCAAGCAGGTAAAGCTGTTTTGGTGAACGTTTTTCCTGCAGCAATGTCCTCTTGAATCCATTTCGCGACCTGCTGCCAGCCAGCAGCCTGCCAAGTTTCAAATGGTCCTGCGCTCCAGCCAAAGCCCCAGCGCACAGCGAAGTCGAGGTCACGAAGGTTGTGACAAATACTTTCAGCCTGCACTGCGCAATAGTGGAAAAGGTCGCGGAAAATTGCCCAGAGGAATTGGGCTTGCGGATGCTGGCAGTCGCGCAGTTTTTGCATTTTTTCAGATGGATTTTTTAGTTTCAAAATCGATTCAACTTCGGGAGCAACGGCCCCTGCTGAAGCACGATAGTCGCCTTTGGTGGCGTCAAAGACCAAAATCTCTTTGCCGGCTTTTTTGTAAACACCGATTCCGGTTTTCTGACCGTGAGCGCCTTTTTCGATCATGGCCTTCATCCAGTCGGGCAGGACAAAGAGTTTGTTCCATGGATCGTTGGGTAGCGTGTCGGACATCGTCTTCACAACATGCGCAAATGTGTCCAAGCCAACCACGTCGGCTGTGCGGTACGTTGCACTTTTTGCACGACCGATGATTGGACCCGTTAGCGCATCAACGTCATCGGCACCGAGTTTGAATTGAGCAGCGTGGTGCAGTGTGGCCAGCATCGAAAAAACACCGATGCGGTTGGCGATAAAGTTGGGTGTATCTTTGGCACGGACAACACTCTTTCCAAGAGTCGTAGTCAGAAAGGACTCAAGATTGTCCATGGCAGAAGTCGTTGTTGCCGGTGCAGGAATGATTTCGACAAGCGACATGTAGCGGGGCGGATTGAAAAAATGCACGCCACAAAAACGATTTTTAAGTGCAGCAGGCAAATGCTCGCTGAGTGCCTGAAGGCTTAAACCTGAAGTATTGGTTGCAAAGATCGCTTTGTCGGAAATGTACGGCGAGACTTTTTTGTAAAGGTCCGATTTCCAGTCCATGCGTTCTGAAATTGCTTCAATGATGAGTTCGCAGGAACGTAATTTTTCCAGATCAGTTTCGTAATTCGCAGCCTGAATGTCGGAGACTTTTGATTTAACAGAGAAGGGTGTTGGTTCGAGCTTTTGCATCATAGCAAGTGCTTTTTGCACGATGCCATTTTTGTCGCCGTCTTTAGCGGGAAGATCAAACAACACAACTTCGACGTTTGCGTTTGCTAAATGAGCCGCTATCTGAGCGCCCATGACGCCTGCACCAAGCACAGCGACTTTTTTGAAATGAAATGTCTGTTCCATGGAGTCCTCACAAATGGGTGGGTGGACCCCAAAAGCTTATCGACAGACGCTCAAGGTAACAACACGTTCAGTTTTTAAGAAAATTTACAAGATCGTCGATTTTGTGGATTTCTCTGGAGGTTATGCGACCACCGGCAACAAAAGCGTGACCCCCGCCGCCAAAGTGGGTTGCAAAATAATTGCCCAGATGCTTCTCGTCACTTTTAGGTTTATTCCAAGGATTGATTCCGCAAGACACCGACGCGATGCCATTTTTGGGTGGCAGAACGTGAATTGCATACTGGATCTCTGGAAACAGCAGGTATGGGATAAATCGCCCCATGCCCGGAAATTGTTCGTTGTCGGGCCAGTCGAAGAATTGGCTCAATGATATTTTTTGATCGACGACGGTTTTATCTTGATACAACCGTTGCTGACGCAGCACGCTTCTTTGTTCGTAATCAATGAGCGCGGAATAAATGGGGTCAGAAAGCATCAACTCATCGACACTAGGTGACTTCACGAGTTGTTCGACAATTCTGCGGTACAACTCGGTTTTGTCGACAGACGGATGGTTGCCGCTGAAAAGAGTCTGCAACTTAACTGCATTGCTTGAAAAATCGTGCGCAGACTTTGCATTGGCAAAAAGCGCGCCATCGATAATCTCGGCCTGATCAATCAGCTCTTCGTAATCTTCAATCAAATTCCGAGGAAGACCCAATCGCTCGTGATGTGTCCGCAGCAGTCCGGGTGTGCTTGTTGCTGTGATGTCCCAAAGTGATGTGACGTTCGGAAGAAAGTTTTTGCAGTTGTCCGGAGTGAGGAAGGGCATTCCTCCGCCGGTGGGGTGATGATCAATCCAAAAACAGGGCAGGTTTTTCTTTGTTGATGACTTGTCTTCGCCTACAGCAAAAAACTTGTCGGTCAGCAGTGCTGGGTGCAGCGAAAAATCCAAAATGGCGCAAGGGTATTTGAGGTCCGTTTTGGTCCACTCTTGCTGGTCTGGGCCGTGGTTAACGGGATGCACCGCAACCGCAAGCGAGGGATTGTTTGATAGGGCTCTCAGAAACCTGATAAAAATCGCCGAGGCAATTCCACCATCGGCGTCTGCATGCGAATAAACATGATAAAGAGCTTGTTTCATTGATGCGCCCCGCGTTGTGTTTGCGTCCTTAGGCAACCAATTGAAGGACGAACAGGTACAAGCTTATCGCGCCAGTAAATATCGGACTCAGGATGCCCGTCACCAAAAGAACCAACACAACGATGCTGATGACATTTGCGCTTTCATTGAGTTTTTGTCCGAGTTGGTAATGGATATTGTTCAGCAACAATCGCCAACCACTGGAGTTCGGGAATGGAAGCAAGTTGAAAAGTCCGATAACAATGTTGGATTGGGCTATGGCAAGAAGAAGTCTTGGCACAGGGTCTGAGCCGGCCCACATCATTTCAATTTTGTAACCTGCAGCGATAGCGATAACTCCGCACAGAATGGCAATGCCGAAATTCGTAGCCGGGCCAGCTAATTCCGCAATGTTGATGTCTCTGCGGATTTTTTTGAAGTACCGCGTGTCGATGGTGAAAGGTTTCGCCCAGCCGAGCAGAAAGGGCGTGCCTGCGAGAAGGAACACGAGAGGCAAAATGATTGTCCCGAGCACGTCTATGTGTGGAACGGGGTTGAGCGTCGCCCGAGAATCCGTTTCTGTCGAGCGGTCACCAAGCTTGCGCGCAACAATCGCATACGCGGCCTCACGCATTGTGATGGCAACCAGAAATCCGCAGTAGGTGAGAATCGCATCTTCTATTTTGAGACCTGACATTGTTTTTGATTCCGTTTCCGAACGTAGAAAATTGTAATGGCGGTGATGAGCCCAAGACCTAAAATAACATAAGTTGCCGTTTGGCCACGGCTGATCATTTGCGCAAGCCATTCGCGGTTATTCGCACCCAAGTAACCAAGGTAGACCCAGACGGGCACGCTGATGAGCGCGGCAAAGCCGTCGAGGAGCAGAAATCGCAGAAAACTGACTTGTCGGGTTGCCCCGGCGGTCAGGAAGATGGGCGTGCGTAAACCGGGCATGAAGCGGGCGGTAAAAACGACCCAGTTACCGTAGCGGGCGAATTTGCTCTGAACTAGAGCATATCGCTCGGGGGTCATGACTCTACGCACCAACGGAAGAGAGAACACTCTTTGTCCGAGAATGCGTCCGGCTGTGAAGACAATTCCGTCGCCAATCAAGACGCCCGCCATTCCAACCAGAAACATAGTGTGAACGTGAGTGTATGCGAGACCCGAAATAATTCCGCCGGCAACCAGCGAAATATCTTCGGGAATAGGTAGGCCGAAACCGCATGCAATGAGCACTCCGAAAACAGCCCAATAGCCGTAATCAGTGAAAAAAGTGACGAGCCAGCTCAGCGGTTCCATGACGCCCTCTGTTTGTCCGAAAAGAGTCAACCTTCTTTCGCAAATCCGGAGCTTTCGCGGTTGAGTTCTCGAGCCGTGGGGTTCTACCCGTCCGAGCCGGCCAAATCAAATTATCAGACGTGGGTTGACAGCCTTCGAACCCAGATTATGTTCCTGCCCAGACCGGTCCGGAGCAAACAGGACCGCAATAATTGAGCATTTTTCTGTGTGAAGTATCTCTGGCTTGGAGGATGACAGCAATGGGAAAGATCATTGGCATTGACCTTGGAACCACAAACTCGGTTGTCGCAGTCATGGAAAATGGAACACCCAAAGTGATTCCAAACCAAGAAGGCGACCGTACAACTCCCTCTGTTGTCGGATACACACGCGATGGTGAGTTCATTGTTGGCCGTGCGGCGCGCAACCAAGCAGTAACGAATCCTAAGAACACTGTTTATTCGGCGAAGCGCTTTATTGGTCTTCATTATACCGAGCGTAAAGACGAGGCATCCAAGATGCCTTACGCAGTAAAGCAAGGCTCTGGCGACAAGGTCTTGTTTGAACTTGGCGGCAAAGACATGGCTCCGCCAGAAATCTCGGCCAAGGTTCTTGGTAAGTTGAAGGCTTCTGCCGAGGCTTATCTGGGCCAGCCTGTCACACAGGCAGTTATTACTGTGCCTGCTTACTTCAACGACTCGCAACGTCAGGCAACAAAAGACGCTGGTCGTATTGCTGGTCTCGAAGTTCTGCGCATCATCAACGAGCCTACGGCAGCTGCGCTCGCTTACGGTATGGACAAGAAACACAACCAAAAGATTGCTGTGTACGACTTTGGTGGTGGTACGTTCGACGTTTCGATTCTTGAAGTCGGCGACAACGTTGTCGAGGTTCTTGCAACCAATGGTGACACGCATCTCGGCGGTGACAATATCGACGAATGCTTGATCGAATGGCTTGTTGCTGAATTCAAAAAGCAAACTGCAATTGATGTATCCAAAGACGCAATGGCTATGCAGCGTCTGCGCGAAGCGGCTGAAAAAGCCAAGATTGAACTTTCGTCAACGACCAAAGTGGACATCAATCTTCCTTACCTCACAGCCGATGCTTCGGGTCCGAAGCACTTGGCAGTGACGCTGAACCGTCCTCAGTTCGAGCAAATGGTCGACAAGATCATCGAGAAAACAAT
The DNA here is from genome assembly GCA_964460155.1 of uncultured Oligoflexia bacterium. GTDB lineage: Bacteria > Bdellovibrionota_B > Oligoflexia > Silvanigrellales > Silvanigrellaceae > RFOM01. The sequence goes on from CAYWSV010000066.1 coordinate 15,966, forward strand.
TGAGCCTTGCCGTGCAGCGCTGCGCGATGCGGGTCTGTCTGTCGAGCAAGTTGATGAAGTTGTGATGGTGGGTGGTTCGACTCGTATTCCTTTGGTGGGCGAAAAGGTGAAGGCCTTTTTCCGCAAGGAGCCTAACCGCTCTGTGAACCCTGATGAAGTTGTTGCGGTGGGCGCAGCTGTTCAGGCAGGTGTTTTGGGCGGTGAAGTGAAGGACGTTCTGCTTCTCGACGTCACTCCTTTGAGTCTTGGTATCGAAACATTGGGTGGTGTGTTCACCAAGTTGGTTGAACGCAACAGTACTATTCCAAAGCGTGCAAGCCAGATTTTATCGACCGCTGCTGACAATCAGACGAGCGTTGAGATTGCTGTGTTCCAAGGCGAGCGCGAAATTGCGCGTGACAACCGTCTGCTGGGCCGTTTCAGTCTGAGCGAGATTCCTCCGGCTCCTCGTGGCGTGCCACAGGTTGAGGTTACCTTCGACATCGATGCAAACGGTATTTTGAATGTGTCGGCAAAAGATCTGGGAACGGGTAAGGAGCAGAAGATCACCGTGACGAGCTCCTCGGGACTCTCTGAA